>DAIMJJ010000100.1:0-3965 GCA_036722275.1 Rhizobium sp.
CAGCAGCTCCTGATCGAGCGAGCCCCAGTTGACGCCGATGCGCACCGGCTTGTCATAGCGGATCGCCATCTCGACGATATCCGCGAACTGCTTGTCCTTCTTGTCCTTGAAGCCGACATTGCCCGGATTGATGCGGTACTTGGCGAGTGCTTCGGCACAGGCCGGATGATCGGCGAGCAGCCTGTGGCCGATATAGTGGAAGTCGCCGACCAACGGCACGTCCATGCCGAGCCTCAACAGCCGCTCGCGGATCTTCGGCACGGCCGCTGCACTCTCGTCGCGATCGACGGTGATGCGCACGATCTCGGACCCGGCCCGGAACAGCTCGGCCACCTGCTTGACCGTCGCATCGACGTCTGCGGTGTCGGTATTGGTCATCGACTGCACGACGACGGGAGCACCGCCGCCGACGATGACGCCGCCGACGTCGACGGCAACGGTCTTATGGCGCGGCTTGGGATCGAATTCGTCTGCGAATGTCATGGAATGACCTTGAAAGGCGCGAGATTTATCGAAATCAGGTGGATCAAACAAACGCTCTTGTCAACCATGCGCTAAACCACAACGGGCGTGCGCGGCAGGCCGGAACCGCCGCCTCACGCGTTCGTGTCTCATCGCGGACGGCAGTGTTCGCCAAGGAGCCCCCGCGTGGATCAGTGCGCGCCCTCGCCCACGCGGTCGGCATGGCGCGCCAACCCGGACAGCGCCAATACGACGAGATTAAGCGCCGACACGGCCGTATAGACGACCGACAGCGAGGTGTACTCGGCGATGAAGCCGATCACAGACGGGGCAAACAGGATGCCGGAATAGCCGAGCGAGGTCACGACCGAAAGGCCGATCCCCGGCGCCAGTCCCGGAATGTTGCCGCCGGCGGAAAAGGCAATTGGCACCATGTTGGAAATGCCGATGCCGGCAATGCCGAAGCCGATCAGAGCGATGGTGACGTTTGGGGCCTGGCCGGCGATCACGAGACCCGCGAAGGAGGCGATGGTGCACAGCCTCAAAGTCAGTACCGCCCCGAGCCGGTCCCGCACCAGGTCGCCGGCAAAGCGCATGGCAGCCATGGCCAGCGAGAAGGCAGCAAAGGCAAAACCGGAATGCGCCGTCGATGCCGAAAGCTCCTGGCCGAGATAGAGCGCCCCCCAGTCGAGGATCGCCCCCTCCGGGATCATCGAAAACAGGGCGACGAGACCGATCAGCCAGGGGAGAGGCGACAGCGGCAGCTTCGCGCGGGCCCGACGTTCGGACGGATGCGGTTCGTCGACGAAGATCATCGGCCGGGCAACGGCCAGCAGGACGAGCGCAAGACTGGCCACCAGAAGCGCATGACCGAGCGCGCCGACCGAGGCGATCAAAAGGCCGCCCGTCGCAGCTCCCACCAGACCACCGAGACTCCAGAAGGCATGGCACGACGACATGATCGACCGGCGCATCGAGCGCTCGACCTCCACCGCATTGGCGTTCATCGCGACGTCCATGGCGCCGCCGAGACCGCCGAACAGGAAGATCGCCGCGGCACCGGCCCACATCGAATCGACCAGCGTGATGCCAATGATGGTCGGGATGAACAAAAGCGCCACGACCTGGACGACGCGGCTCGAACCGAAGCGGGCGATCTGCATTCCGGCGACCGGCATCATCAGCAGCGAACCGATGCCGAAGACGAAGAGCATCATCCCCAGTTGCGCCTCGCTCAGAGACAGCGCCGCCGCAAACACCGGGATCTTGGGCGCCCAGGCGCCCATCATCAGGCCATTGATGAAGAACAGAAGCGATACTGCTGTGCGTGGCCGGGTGAAATAGCCGCTCCGCTGGCGCACACCGGCGTCGTGGGTCGTTTCCGCCATCATGGTCTCCTCGAATTTTGCCGCACTCTATTTAAATCGATTGAAACCTCAACGGGAAAAGCGGGCATCGATTTCACGTTTTGTTTCCCGGCGAAATGGCGGCTCCGGACCCCGCAAGTGCAAAACCATGCGATTGACAGCCCGGCATGAAAGAGAAACATGGCGTCCGTCCTCTTCGCCGGCTGCGTCGTCGCGCTTCCCCCGGCCAGTCCAACTTCCTGCCCCCGGGTGCATGCGTGAAAACAACTGTCGGTCTCGGCATTCTGCTGACCAGCCTGTCCTATTTCCTGTTCACCCTCCATGACGGCGTCATCAAGCTGCTCGTCGAGACGACCACCGTCTGGCAGATTCTGTTCTTCCGCAGCGTCGTCATCCTCGCGGGCTGCCTGCTGTTCGGTGGACCGTCCATCGTGCGGGAGGCGGTAGGATCGCCGGTGGTCAAGCCGATGATGATCCGTAGTCTGCTGCTGCTCGGCGCCTGGCTCTGCTATTACAATGCGGCACGCGAAATGCAGCTGGCGGAACTCACGACCCTTTATTATGCCGCCCCCGTGGTCGCCACGCTGCTGGCCGTGCCGATCCTCAAGGAACGCGTGACCCTGCCGCGCTGGACTGCCGTGATCGTCGGATTTGTCGGCGTGCTGGTGGCCACCAATCCGATGGGTCTCTCGCTTCGTCCGCCGGTCTATCTCGCCCTGCTCGCCGCCTTCCTCTGGGCCTTCTCGACGGTCCTCTTGCGCAAGACCGCCATGGGTGCCCGCACGCTTGTCCAGATGAGCGTGACCAACACCTTCTTCATGTTCCTGACGGGAACGATGCTGTTCCAGGTCTGGCATACGCCGAGCCTGGCGGAGTTCGGGCTGTCGCTGGCCACCGGCATCATCGGCGGGGTGGCCCAGGTCGCGTTCTTCGAGGGCATGCGCAAGGCCCCGATCTCGGTGCTGGCACCCTTCGAATACACCTCGCTGGTTTGGGCCTTTGCGCTCGGCTACGCGATCTGGGGCGACATCCCGACGCTCAACGTCTTCATCGGCGCAGCGCTGATCTGCAGTGCTGGCCTGATCATCGTCTTCAGCGAGCGCATGCTGTCGCGCCGTTAGGTCGGCGCCATCCCCTTATGAAGCCTCTGACAGTCCTGCGAGAGACCGCGGCTGCAAATAGTCCTTGCTACGGCGATAACCCTCATATATACGAATATATGTAGATATATATTCATGGAGGTTTCTATGTCTCTCGATCGTGCCGTTCTGGCCTTTGCCGGCGTGATGGTCCTCGTCTCCGTCCTGCTGACGGCCTTCGTCCATCCCTATTTCGTATGGTTCACCGTCTTCATCGGCGTTAACATGCTGCAGTCCGCGTTCACCGGCTTCTGCCCGGCCGCGATGATCTTCAAGAAGCTTGGCATCCGTCCCGGCTGCGCATTCTGAACATCCTGTTCGAGGAAAGTCCCATGAAAGCCAAGGCGTTCGCGCGTTTCGCCCTTCTTAGCCTGTCGCTATCAGCGACAGCCTCCTTCGCGGCCGAGACACTCCGTCTCGAGCCGGTCCAAATCCCCGAATGGAAGGCCGTCTATGGCCGCGTCGAGGCGCGCGACACGGTCGCCGCGCGCGCTCGCATCGGGGGGACAGTCGTGGAGCTGAAGGTCACCGAAGGCGTCGACGTCAAGGCAGGCGACGTCATTGCCGTGGTCAAGGACGACAAGATCGATTTCCAGATCGCGGCAATCGAAGCGCAACTTCTCGGTCTGCGCGCCTCGCTGGAAAACGCCCAGTCGGAACTCACCCGCGGCGAGGAACTGATCAAGCGCGGCGTCACGACGGCGCAGCGTCTGGATGCCCTGCGCACGCAGGTCGATGTGGTACGCAACCAGATCGCGGCGGCAGAGGCCCAGCGTTCGGTCGTCGTGGAACAGGGCAAGGAAGGCGCCGTTCTTGCGCCCGCCGACGGCAAGGTCCTGACCGTTCCGGTCACCAAGGATGCCGTGATCATGGCGGGCGAGCCGGTCGCAACCATCGGCGGCGGCGGCTTCTATCTCCGCCTGGCGATCCCGGAACGCCATGCCGACCTGTTGCGCCAGGACGCCGCCATCGAGATCGAGACCGGCAATGGCGACGG
>DAIMJJ010000100.1:4065-14623 GCA_036722275.1 Rhizobium sp.
CCGACCTGTTGCGCCAGGACGCCGCCATCGAGATCGAGACCGGCAATGGCGACGGAGAGCGCGGCACGGGACGCCTCGCCAAGATTTATCCCGAAATCGACAATGGCCGCGTCATCGCCGATGTCGAGGTCGAGAACCTGCCGACCGCCTTCGTCAACAAGCGCCTCCTCGTCCGTGTCCCGGTCGGCGAGCGTGATGCGCTACTGCTGCCGGTCCAGGCTCTCACCAATCGCTTCGGCGTCGACTACGTGACGGTGAAGTCCGGCGACGGTACGGCCGAGCGGGCGGTGGTCACCGCCAAGCCGATCCTGCACGACGGCAAGGAGATGACCGAGATCCTGACCGGTCTTGCCGCCGGTGAAGAGGTTGAGCTGCCATGAAGATCCCCAGCCTCGGCATTGCAGGTGGCCTGACCAAGGCCTTCATCACCTCGCCGCTGACCCCGCTTTTTCTTATCACCGCCTTCGCACTCGGCCTCGTCGCGCTGCTGACGCTGCCGCGCGAGGAAGAGCCGCAGATCTCTGTGCCGATGGTCGACATCATCGTGCGGGCCGACGGCCTGAAGGCCGAGGACGCGGTGAAGCTCGTCACGGAACCCCTGGAAACCATCATCAAGGGGATCAATGACGTCGAGCACGTCTACTCCCAGACGTCCGACGACCAGGTCATGGTCACCGCCCGCTTCATCGTCGGCACCTCCGGCGATTCGGCCGTCCTGCGCGTGCATGACAAGATCCGCGCCAACATGAGCTCCATCCCGGTCGGCATTCCGGAACCGCTGGTCGTCGGCCGCACGATCGATGACGTCGCCATCGTCTCGCTGACGCTCACCCCCTCGGAAGACAAGGGCCAGGGCGTTGACGCAACGGCACTGACCCGCATCGCGCGAGAACTGCGCGTCGAGATGGCCAAGATCGACGATGTCGGCCTGAGCTATCTCGTCGGCGAGACGGGCGATGCCATCCGCATTGCACCACAATCCGAGAAGCTGGCGCTCTACGGCATGACCCTGCAGCAACTTTCGGCCAAGGTAACAGCCGCGAACCGGTCCTTCTCGACCGGGCTGGTCCGGAATGACGGCAAGCAGATCGAATTGGTGGCCGGCGAGACGCTGTCGACTCCGGCCGAGATCGGCAACCTGCTGCTGACCACCCGCGACAATCGCCCGGTCTACGTCCGCGATGTCGCCGAGGTCTCCTTCGTCACCGACACCGTCGAGGCCCGCGCCTCCACGGTGACCCGCGGCGAGAACGGCGAGCTGAAGCGCGTACCCGCCGTGACCCTGGCCCTTGCCAAGCGCGCCGGCGCCAACGCCGTTCTCGTGTCGGAGGAGATCCTCACCCGCGTGGAGGAGCTCAAGGGCAATCTGATCCCCGACAGCATGGCGGTCGAAGTGACCCGCAACTACGGCGAAACGGCCAACGAGAAGGCGAACGAACTGCTCTTCCATCTCGGCCTGGCGACCCTGTCGATCATTGCCCTCGTCTGGGTTTCGATCGGCCGCCGCGAAGCGCTGGTCGTCGCGATCGTCATCCCGGTCACCATCCTGTTGACGCTGTTTGCCGCCAACCTGATGGGATACACGCTGAACCGCGTCTCGCTGTTCGCCCTCATCTTCTCCATCGGCATTCTCGTCGACGACGCCATCGTCGTCATCGAGAACATCGCCCGGCACTGGGGCTTCAACGACGGCAAGGACCGCCGTGAAGCGGCCATTGATGCCGTGGCAGAGGTCGGCAACCCGACCATCGTCGCAACACTGACCGTCGTTGCCGCCCTTCTGCCGATGATGTTCGTCTCGGGCATGATGGGCCCCTATATGAGCCCGATCCCGGCCAATGCCTCGGCGGCGATGATCTTCTCCTTCTTCGTCGCGGTCGTGGTCACACCCTGGCTGATGCTGAAGATTGCCGGCAAGGCGACGCTCCACCATGACGATGCCCATGCGACCGGCGGCATGCTTGGCGCAGGCTATGCCCGCGTGGCCGCTCCCATCATGGCAAGCAAGAAGAACAGCTGGATCTTCCTGCTGCTGGTCGGCGTGGCAACGCTCGGGTCGCTGGCGCTGTTCTACACGAAGGACGTAACGGTCAAGCTTCTGCCCTTCGACAACAAGTCGGAACTCCAGGTCACCATCGATCTTCCGGAAGGCACTTCGGTGGAAGCCACCGACGCGATCGCCCAGGCCGTCGCCAGGGTCACGCTGGATACGCCCGAAGTCGTCAGCGTCCAGACCCATGCCGCGACCGCAGCGCCGTTCAACTTCAACGGTCTGGTGCGGCATGCCTACATGCGCTCGAAGCCCGAAATGGGCGACGTGCAGATCAATCTGACGCCGAAGTCCGAACGCGACCGCTCGAGCCACGACATCGCGCTCGACTTGCGCCAGCGGCTGCTCGCCGAGGTGAAGGTGCCCGAAGGCACGTCGCTGAAGGTCGTCGAACCGCCGCCGGGTCCGCCGGTCATGGCGACCCTGCTCGCCGAAATCTACGGTCCGGACGCTGACACCCGCCGTGCCACGGCGGAGAAGGTCAAGGCCGCGTTCAAGTCGGTTCCTTTCATCGTCGACGTCGATGACAGCTATGGCCAGCCGGCCAGCCGGCTGCGCGCGACAATCTCCGGCGATGATCTCGACTTCTTCGGCGTCTCCGAAAGCGACGTGTTCGATACGCTCTCGATCCTCAACGGTTCGACCACGCTCGGTTACTCGCACCGCGGCGACGGCCGTGCGCCGATCCCGATCGTGATTGCGCGACCGAAGGGCGCCATGGTGTTCGACGAGACCTTCCTGTCGACGCCGATCCCGGCCAACCTGCTGCCGGGTTCGCGCTCGGTGGTCGAGTTGGGTGACGTCATCCGCGTCGGGCGAGAACAGGCCTCGTTCCCGATCTTCCGCCACAATGGCCGCTATGCCGAGATGGTGACCGCCGAGCTCGCAGGCGATTTCGAAGCGCCGCTCTACGGCATGCTCGCCGTGCACGAGGCGCTCGACAAGCAGGACTGGACCGGGCTGGAAAAGCCCGAGATCGCCCTGCATGGCCAGCCGACCGACCAGAACAAGTCCGTGCTGCTGTGGGACGGCGAATGGGAGGTCACCTGGGTGACGTTCCGCGATATGGGCGCAGCCTTCATGGTGGCCCTGCTCGGGATCTATATCCTGGTCGTTGCCCAGTTTGGTTCGTTCAAGGTGCCGCTCGTGATCCTGACGCCGATCCCGCTGACCTTCATCGGCATTCTCGGCGGCCACTGGCTGTTCGACGCGCCGTTCACGGCAACCTCGATGATCGGCTTCATCGCGCTGGCCGGCATCATCGTGCGCAACTCGATCCTGCTCGTGGACTTCATCCGCCATGCCAAGACGCCGGATCGCGACCTGACCGAAGTGCTCATCGAGGCAGGCTCCATCCGCTTCAAACCGATCCTCCTCACCGCCCTTGCGGCGATGATCGGTGCGGCGGTGATCCTGACGGACCCGATCTTCCAGGGCCTGGCGATCTCACTGCTGTTCGGTCTGGCATCCTCCACGCTACTGACCGTCCTGGTCATCCCGGCGATCTACCGAGTGCTGAGGACTTGAGGGCAGGATAAGGCAAGACAAAATGAAAGAAAGGCCCGGGAAGCAGCGCGCTTCCCGGGCCTTTCTTTGTGGGCCCAAGGTTCGTTCCGATCAGCCTTCTCAAGCTCTGTCGCGGATGTTGTAGTAACCCAAAGTCCCCATGCCCCAGAGGAACAACCCACCGAGGAAGACAAGGAAGGCTCCGAGCAACCGGTTGGGATATTGCGCCATCTGGGACAGTGTAGGCTCGATGAAGACAGCGAGATAACGCTGCTTGCCCGTGGCGTCGATGCGCGCCTTCTCGAGAGAGGCGAGCGCGGCGGCATAGGTACGCTCGCCGAACTCGCGTTCGAGCTCCAGTTTTTCGTAGAGCTGCAACCGGCCCGAGACATCGGAGGCGGACAAATCCAGCGACGTTCGCGCCGTCTTGGCACCGGCCGTACCGCTGCCGAGACGCTGCTTTTCCGCCTCGATGCGCGATTCCAGCGCCGAAATCTGCGTCTTGATCACCCGAATGCGCGGCGTGTCTTCGGCCATCTGCGACCGCGCCACCTCAAGATCGGCGTTGAGTTTCGCCAGTTCCTGCTCCATGCCGGCAACCAGCTGCACTGCAAGCTTGGCCCCCTCGACGGGGTCCACATCCTGCGAAACGTCGCGAAACTCGCGCAGCGCCATCCGTGCATCGGTCAGACGTTTTTCCGCTATTATGATCTCCTCGCGGGCAAGCCGCAAAGATTCATCATGCGCCTTGCTGGACAGTTCGTTGATTAGGCTTTCCGACTTGGCAAGCATGAAACTGGCGATGGCCTGCGCCTGGTTCGGTTCAAACGCCTTAACCTGAAGCTGTACGATCCCCGATGTATAGTCGAAGTTCACCGAGACCATTTTGCGCCAGTAGTCGAGTTTGTCCTCTATCGGCTGGCCTCCCACGAGACCGAAGAAATAGTCGCCACCGCGCGGAGCATAGACGGCGTCAAGATCAAACTTCTCATCGACTTCCTGTAGCATCCGCTCACTCAGCAGGTAGTCGATCAGAATGTAGGAATCGGCGACCGTCGTGCTGGCGCTCCCCTGACTGAAGACCCCCAGAATATCCGTCGCACCAACCGACGAATTAATGCTTCTCACGGCAAAAGATGCCGAGCTGTGGTACTGATCCTGAGCAATGAAAGCGAGATAAAGCGACGCCAGCGTGCTCGGAATGGCGACGAGCATTAAAAAACCCGCGATCATGATCATGTGGCGGAGCTTGAGAAGCGGCGAGAGCTTCTTCTTCCGCCGCACTTCCTTTGCCGTCTTCTTGTTCTCGTCGAGCAGACCTTCCAGAATCCGAACATTCGGATGCTGCTTCACTTTGGCGGGTGCACCATCCTGCTTGGGCGGCGTGATCTTCGATCCGGCCGCGTTGTCGGGATTTGCCATTACGTCAGCTATCCTTCATGTTTCGGTCGTGGCTGCGGATTGCATCCTCAACATCGTCAAAATAGGTCAGTTTTCCCTTTTCCAGCACGATCCCGCAGTCGCAATACTCACGGATCGTAGCCGTGCTGTGGGACACCATGATCACATCGGATTCGGCAAGACGCGTCTTGAAGACATCATGGCACTTCTTTTTGAAATTGGCGTCACCCACGGCGGTGATCTCATCGACCAGATAGTAGTCGAAGTTCACGCCCATGCTCAAGCCGAATGCCAGACGCGCCTTCATGCCAGACGAATAGGAGCCGACCGGCGAGCGGAAGAAAGCCCCGAGTTCTGCGAAGTCGGAGACATAGTCGATAAGCTCTTCCGAATCGACGCCGTAAATGCGCGCAACAAACCGGACATTCTGCTCTCCCGTTAGGTTCGGCTGGAAACTCCCTTGGAAGCCGAGCGGCCAGGATATGCGTCCCCGCCTCACGATCCGTCCGCCATCCAGACGGATGGTCCCGGCAAAGAGACGAAGCAAGGTCGACTTACCGGCGCCATTGCGGCCGAGCAGTCCGATGCTTCGTCCGCGCTTGAGTACGAGAGACACGCCGTCGAGGATCGGCTTTTTCGTCCCACGGGCGTATACGAACTTCGAGGCTTGCTCCAGACGGATCATTGGTTTCTCAGCGTCCTCGTGGAAAACGTAAACAGGCTCAATCCGCCGATGAGACACACGAAGATCCATCCGAACAGATAGTCGAGATCCAGAACCGGGGCACGATACTCGGGATAGAAACCCTTGCGGAACAGCGCCACGATGTGAATGAGAGGGTTGTAGCTGATAATCTCCCGGAACGGGTGAGGCAAAGCATCCGGCAAGAAGAACACACCGGACACCATGAAAGCTGGTTTCATGGCAATTTGGTAAATCTTCTCGTAGAGCGGTGATTTCAAGAAAAGCACCGTGTTACTGAGACTGACTCCAAAGGCGAGTGATGTTGCAGCCAGGACGGAGACTAGTATTGGAGGCCAGTAAATCGGCGACGTCATTTTGGCCGTCGCCATAGACCCTATGACAACGATAAACCCCACCACGCTCATCGTTCCCAACTGAAGTACGAGCCGCGCCACCAGGGTATCGATCGGCGCAACATTCGGATAGCTGAGCAGGGCCCGATTCGCCTTCAGCGCATCGCTCATATAGCCCATGGTTCCCTGATAGAAATGGAACCCGACGTAACCCGTGGCGAAGAACAGTGTGAAGCTGGATCCCAGCGGTGGGAGATGCGCGATCGCGCTGAAGATAACCGTCAGCATCAGCACATGCGCGACGGGATCGAGCAATGCCCAAATGTAGCCACCCGGTTTGTTGCCGAAGCGTGTCGACATTTCGCGGATCAGCAGCGCCGATACGATCCGTATATGGGTGAGGAAATGCATTGTCTCCCGCCTGCTTTCGTCAACCAGTCAAACTGCGAGTCCGACCCGGGTGCAGTGCACACTGTTAGCACGAATTACATTTTTGTGGCAAAAAGAGGTTAACGCTTGTTTGGGCCACACTGGTTCGCCTGGAAAGCGCGAAGCTTCACGCCTCGGCACCATAATTCTCTTCGTCTCTGCAGATCACATATGAGCCAACCTCCGGCGCTACAAAGCGGATCCTGATCCAGCTTGGCAATTGACGCTACACAATCGCTTGTCTAATGCCTATCCTAGCTGTGAATCCTGAAGGCGAAATACCAAGGGTCCGCGCGCCGCAAGCCAATGAAACTCTGCGATAGAAGTATATGACAGTAGAAGTAATCGGGCGTGCATGCGCCGCACCAGGCGCGAGATCGCCTGAATCACTTTTCGAAATGATGCGCTCGGGCGTCTGCGCGGTCACCCGCATTCCGGACGACCGCTGGGACCGTGCACGTTTCTGGCATCCGCAAATGGGAATAGCCGGAAAATACTATACCGATGCCGCCGGCGTCCTTGAGGACATCCATGCCTTCGATCCCGCGCTGTTCGGAATTTCGCGGCGCGAGGCAACCTTTATGGATCCGCAGCAGCGGTTGCTGCTCGAACTCACCTGGCGCGCCCTTGAGGATGCCAACCTGCCGGTTGCCAGTCTGCAGGACAAACGCGTCGCCGTTTATGTCGGCGCATCCAGCCTCGACCATGCCAACCTGTCGGTTGAAGACCCGGCCGCTCCCGGCCCCTATTTCATGACCGGCAACACGCTGTCGATCGTCTCCAACCGGATCTCCCACGTCTTCGGACTTAAAGGGCCAAGCCTCACCGTCGATACGGCCTGTTCCTCGTCGCTGGTCGCGCTTGATCATGCAGTCCATGCAATCAATTCGGGGTTGGTCGACACCGCAATCGTCGGTGGCGTGAATATGCTCGTCCATCCGCTGCCCTTCGTCGGGTTTGCCCAGGCGCGCATGCTTTCCCCCGATGGGCTCTGCAAGGCCTATGACAATGACGGCATCGGCTATGTCCGTGCCGAAGGCGGCGCTGTGCTGGTCCTGCGCTCCTCCGAGCGCGCAGCCCGCGAAGGCGACCGCAGCCGTGCCACGATCATTGCATCGGGCATCAATGCCGCGGGCCGCACCAACGGCATCTCGCTGCCCTCGCGCGAAGCCCAGGCCGAACTCCTGCTGTCGCTCTACGACGACTCGATCGATCCGCAGGATATCGCCTTCATCGAAGGTCATGGAACAGGCACCAAGGTCGGCGATCCGGCCGAGGTCTGGTCGCTTGGCCAGGTGATCGGTCGCCGTCGCAAGGAACCTGTGCTGATCGGATCGATCAAGACCAACATTGGTCACACCGAACCGGCCTCCGGCCTGTTGGGCGTCATCAAAGCCATGCTGGCCCTCGAACACGACTATTTGCCTGCCTCGCTGCATTTCGAAACGCCCAATGAGGATATCGATTTCGAAGGCCTGAACGTGCGCGTCGCCAGCGAGCCTGTCGTTCTTGAGAAGGGTGATCGCCCGCGGCTCGCCGGCATCAATTCATTCGGCTTCGGCGGCGCCAATGCGCATGTCGTGATTTCCGACCCGCAGACAGCCAATGCCTCGCCCGGCTTGGAAAACGCCGGAGAGGCTTCGTCTCGCCTTCTGATGATCAGCGCCCACACGGCGGACAGCCTGAAGGGACTGCTTTCCGCCTATCGGAACCGACTGGCCGAGGTAAACGGCGATAAGGAAGCCGCGGAAGTGCTTGCCGCAGCGAGCGCCAACCGTTCCCCCCTTCGCCACCGTTTCGTCGTCTCGGCTGACCGTGACCTGGCGATCGCAGCGATCGACGCCCATCTGTCCGGCTCCGAATCGCTCGCCGAAACCGGCGAAGCGCTCTCCCGCGACCCCAAGGTCGCGCTGGTCTTTTCAGGCAACGGTGCCCAGTGGGCCGGGATGGGTCTCGAAGCGCTCAAGCACAGCGCCTCGTTCCGCCATTCGTTTGAACACATTTCGAAGCTTTTCTCCGAGCAGTCTCCGATCGATCTCAGGGCTTCGCTGAGTGATCCGGAGCTGGAGGAAAAACTGCGCGACACGAAGCTCGCTCAGCCGCTGCTTTTTGCCATCCAGGCGGCGCTGACCGATAGTCTTGTCGAAATGGGACTGCGTCCCGCCGCAAGTTTCGGCCATTCGGTGGGTGAGGTTGCTGCCGCATACGCTGCCGGCGCGCTAAGCCTCGAAGACGCCGTCACGGTCATCGCCAAGCGCTCGCTCCACCAGGACGTGCTGGCGGGTGAAGGCACGATGGCCGCCGTCAAGCTCGGTGAACAGGCAGCCGCGGAGCTGATCCGGTCTCTCGATCTTGAGGACCTGGAAGTTGCGGCGATCAATGCGCCAAACTCGGTAACGATCTCGGGTTCCTACGAAAATATCAAGCTGCTGCGCGAGCGGGCCCGCAAACGCAAGGTGGCAGTACAGCCGCTCGACATCAACTACCCTTTCCATCATCCGCTGATCGACCGTTCGCGGGACGCCTTCCTGTCGGACATGCCGCCGATCGCGCCGCGACGCGGCGAGACGACGTTCATCTCGACCGTCACGGGCACTGCTCTTCATGGTGAGGCGCTGACGCCGGAATACTGGTGGCGCAATGTGCGCCAGCCGGTGAAGTTCCAGCAGGCGGCGGAAGAGGCCATGGCGCTCGGCTGCAATGTCTTCATCGAGGTAACCCCGCGCGCCATCCTCGGCAGCTACCTGTCCGACATCGCCAAGCAGCGCTCGGCTTCGATCAACTATGTCGGCACCCTTTCGCGCGATGACGGGCACAGGGACAGCGACCCGGTCCTGCAGTCGATCGCCCGCGCCGTCGCATCCGGCGCTTCCGTCGATCAATCGAAGATATTCGGCAAACGCAACGCCTTCGTTACGCTGCCGGAACTGCCCTTTGACAAGACCGACCTTCAGCCGGACCGGACCAGCGACCGCGCCGATATCTATGGCCGGGACAGCAATACCGGCTACACGCTGGTCGGCTGGCGCATCGATCCCAATGGCGCAAGCTGGAAGAACCACATCGACGCGCATCTCTTTCCGGATCTTGCGGAACATGTCGTCGACGGCCGAGCGATCCTGCCGGGCAGCGGTTTCATCGAGATTGCGGTCTCCGCGGCCAGCCAGCTGTATGGTCAGGCCCGCGTCGAGATCACCAATCTCGAAATCGTGCGCCCGCTGGAACTCAGCGAAAATCGCCTGGTGGAATTGTCGACACTGATCTCACCGGAGACCGGCGACCTTGAGATCCGGTCCAGGGAACGCCTGAGCGACGACGACTGGACGATCCACGCAGTCGCCCGCGTGCGCAAGCTGTCGGCATCCGAAGTGCGCCCGACACCTGCCCTGCCGCAGATCGCGGTCACGGCCGAGATCGATGCCGCCAAGGCCTATGGAATCGCCTCGAATTTCGGTCTCGACTACGGGCCGCGGTTCCAGTTGATGCAGAAGACCATCTGTCGTGGCGATCGCCTGATTGAAGTGTCGCTTGCAGAGCCTGCGACGCCCGCCCATCCCATGCTGGGTTACAACCTCAACCCGGTCTCGGTGGATGCCGTTTTCCACGGCCTCGTCGCCCTGTTCGACCGCTTCAGCGGCGATCACCGCGGCGCGCCCTATATCCCCGTGCGTTTCGGCAAGATCCGCATCGACCGGGCCGGCGCCATGATCCGGCGTGCGGTCGTCGAGATCGATCGGCTGAGCCCGACTTCGATCAAGGCGAAGTTCCATTTCTTCGATGCCGATGGCGAGCGGGTCGCCTCCTTCGAGGACTGCCGCTTCCGCAGGACCTACCTCAAGCAGCGCAAGACGCTGAATGCGCTTTCCTTCCACTACGAGGCGCTGGCTTCTTCGGTGGCAGGGCGTGCCCTGCCCTCGTCTGCATCTGCGGATTCGTGCTTCGCGCATCTGCCGGAAACAGGCCTGGACAACGAGACGCTGCTGTTCAATGCGGCGATCATGCGGGCCCTGCATGACATGGCAAGCGCGCTTGCCGACGGCAAGGCCGGCCTCAAGGCTTCCGATCTTCCCGGTGACCCGGTGCTGCGTCCGTTCCTGTTCAACGGCCTGCACCTGCTGGCCGATGCCGGCTTCA
>DAIMJJ010000101.1:0-7157 GCA_036722275.1 Rhizobium sp.
GATCGGCCGCTCGCTGCGCGCGGTCGTTGACCCCGAAGCGCTCGGCGAGCGCCAGATCACGCTGGACTGCGACGTCATCCAGGCCGACGGCGGCACCCGTACGGCCTCGATTACCGGCGCCTGGATTGCGCTGCACGATTGCCTGAAGTGGATGGAAGCGCGCAACATGGTCAAGGTCGAGAAGGTTCTGAAAGACCATGTCGCTGCCATTTCCTGCGGCATCTTCGCCAACCAGCCGGTGATCGACCTCGACTATCTCGAAGACTCGGCCGCCGAGACGGATGCGAACTTCGTCATGACGGGCGCCGGCGGCATCGTCGAGATCCAGGGTACCGCCGAGGGCACGCCTTTTTCGGAAGAGGAGTTCCTGACGCTGTTGCGGCTTGCCCGCAGCGGCATCGACGAACTCGTCGCCATGCAGAAACAGGCCCTGCTCTAGCGGTCGCAGGCCAAAGGACCGATCAAAGTGAGCGAACCTCTGGAAGCCATCCTTGAAACGGCCCTCTATGCCGCCGATCTCGATGCGGCGGAGGCCTTCTATGGTGGCGTGCTGGGGCTTGAAAAGGTGAGCCGTCAGGGCAACCGTCACCTGTTTTACCGCTGCGGACCGGGGATCCTGTTGATCTTCAACCCGACGGAGACAGCACGGCCGGCGGCAGCCGGAGCCCTTCCGGTTCCCACCCACGGCGCAACCGGCCCTGGCCATATGTGCTTTCGTGTCCGTGGCGAGGAGATGGGCCTGATCGTTGAACGGCTGACGGAGGCCGGCATTGCGCTGGAGGCGGATTTCTGCTGGCCGAACGGGGCACGCTCGATCTACTTCCGTGATCCGGCCGGCAACAGTCTCGAATGCGCCGAGCCCAGGCTCTGGAACCTCGAATAGGATTGACCGCATGCGCAAGCTTGAAACCCGCACCATCGTTGTTGCCAGCCACAATGCCGGCAAGATCGCCGAGATTGCCGATCTGATCGGCCCCTTCGGCTTTTCGGCCAAGAGCGCGGCAGAGCTGAAGTTCGAAGAACCGGACGAGACCGGCACCACCTTCGAGGAAAATGCCGCAATCAAGGCGCTTGCCTCGGCTCGTGCCTCCGGCCTGCCGGCGCTGTCCGACGATTCCGGCCTCGTCGTCGACGCGCTGGACGGCGCGCCCGGGGTCTACACCGCCAACTGGGCCGAACGCGAGGACGGCAGCCGGGATTTCCTGATGGCGATGGAGAAGGTCGAAAAGGCCCTGGCCGATCGCGGCGCGACCACGCCCGAACAGCGCAGCGGACGGTTTGTGAGCGTGCTGTGTCTCGCCTGGCCGGACGGCCACACCGAAATGTTCCGCGGTGAGGTGGAAGGCACGATCGTCTGGCCGCCGCGCGGCACCAAGGGTTTTGGCTATGATCCCGTCTTCCAGCCCGAGGGTTATGAAACGACATTCGGTGAAATGACGGCCGAAGAAAAGCACGGCTGGAAGCCAGGGGACCCGCAAGCCCTGTCGCACCGCGCGCGCGCCTTCAAGCTCTTCGTCGAAACCTGCCTGGAGGCCTGAAACAGTCATGTCCGAAGTGCGGCCGCTGCTTCTGCCCGATACCGGCGAACCCGGCTTCGGCGTCTATGTGCACTGGCCGTTCTGCGCGGCGAAGTGCCCCTATTGCGACTTCAACAGCCATGTGCGGCACCAGCCGGTAGATCAGCCGCGCTTTGTCTCGGCCTTCCTTCGTGAGATGGAAGAGATACGGCGCCTGAGCGGGCCGAAGACGGTCACCAGCATCTTCCTCGGCGGCGGCACGCCCTCGCTAATGGATCCGGCAACCGTCGGGGCGATCCTCGACGGCATTGCCCGGCAATGGCACGTGCCCGGCGGCATCGAGATCACCATGGAGGCCAATCCGTCGAGCGTCGAGGCGACACGGTTTCGCGGCTATCGCTCGGCCGGGGTCAACCGTGCCTCGCTGGGCGTTCAGGCGCTCAACGATCCGGACCTGAAGTTTCTCGGGCGCCTGCATGACGTCGAGGATGCGCTGAAGGCCATCCGACTGGCGCGCGAGATCTTTCCGCGCATGTCCTTCGACCTGATTTACGCCCGGCCGCACCAGACGGTGGAAGCCTGGGAGAAGGAACTCAAGGAAGCGATCTCCTATGCGGTCGATCATCTCTCGCTCTACCAGCTGACGATCGAGGAAGGCACCGCCTTCTACGGCCTGCACAAGGCCGGCAAGTTCGTCGTGCCGGACGAGGAACAGGCCGCACTTCTCTATGAGGCGACCCAGGAGATCACCGCGCGCGAAGGCCTTCCAGCCTATGAGGTTTCCAACCATGCCCGGCCGGGTGCCGAAAGCCGCCATAACCTCACCTATTGGCGGTATGGCGACTATGCCGGCATTGGACCGGGAGCCCATGGGCGGCTGACCCGCGGCCGCGACAAGATGGCGACCGCCACCGAACGCAATCCGGAGGCCTGGCTTGCCGCTGTCGAGCGCGACGGCCACGGCATGATTGAGCAGGAAATGCTGGGAGCGGACGAGCAGGCCGACGAACTGCTCTTGATGGGGCTTCGGCTGCGTGAGGGGGTCGATCTCGCCCGCTGGCAGCAGCTCTCCGGCCGGGATCCCGATCCCAAGCGCGAGCAGACTTTACTGGAACACGGCTTCATCGAACGCCTCGGCAATTCGCGGCTGCGCTGCACGCCGAAGGGCATGCTGATCCTCGATGCCGTGGTGGCCGATCTCGCCTGCTGAGAAGGCGAGAACCGAAGAGAGGACGCAACATGCCGGTCGATGCAGCCTTTGCCCGCCACGACATGGCGATCCTCTATGACAGCTTCAACGGCCATGGGCCGGACAACGACTTCTACCTCAACCTCCAAGACAAGCCCTGCCGCATCCTCGATCTTGGCTGCGGCACCGGGGCGCTCGCCCTGGCGCTTGCCGACCTCGGCCACACCGTCACCGGGCTCGACCCCGCACCCGGCATGCTGGAGGTTGCCCGCAACAAGGACAAGGCGAACCGGGTCCACTGGATTGCCGGCGACGCCCGCGACTTCGCACTCGACGAGACCTTCGACCTCATCATCATGACCGGCCATGTCTTCCAAGTCTTCCTCGACGATGCCGAGATGCTTGCCGTCCTCAGCCATGCGCGGAACCAACTCGCGGAAGGCGGCCGGCTGGTCTTCGAAAGTCGCAATCCGCTGCAGCGGGAATGGGAGAGCTGGACGGAAGACCGCACGCGCGAGACAACCGACGTTCCGGGCGTCGGAACCGTCGCGGTCTATTATCAAGTGCGGGCGGCATGGGATGATTTCGTCCGCTTCGACACGGTCTTCACCCTGAGCGAAACCGGAGAACGGCGAACCAGCGAGAGCACCCTGCGTTTTCCGGACCAGGACACCATCACGCGCCTGCTTGAGGCCGCAGGTTTCGTGTCGGTGACGTGGCTCGGAGACTGGGACGGAACAGCATTTGCACCGCACAGCCCGGAGATGATCGTGATCGCGCAGACCACGGCCCGATCATAGAGCCTCGCCGCCGCCCTTGGTCGCCCAGACATGGAGCCAGTCGGTCGGCTCGCCGTCATAGCCGCCGCCGGCCGCAGCCTCGATTTGCACGGCTGAAAAGCCGGCCTGGAGATAGATCTCCTTGAGCCATTGCGGCGACGGCCTATTGTAATAGCGGCCAAACCGGTCCTCGCCTTCCTCGCCGCCCGTTTTGAAGCTGGCATAGAAAAGGCCCGGCTGGCGCAAGGCGCGATGAATGCGGCTGAGGACGTCCGCCAGGTCGGCGCGCGGCACGTGCAGAAGACAGGCATTGGCCCAGACACCGTCATAGAGCGCGACGTCCGCAAGCGCGGCGAAGGGCATCACAAGCACGGGCCGGCCGAGCCGCGCCTCGGCCGTGCACGCCATGGCCGCGGATCCGTCGCTCGGGGTAACGGCAAACCCGCGCTCGATCAGCCAGGCGCTGTCATCGCCGGCGCCACAGCCAAGCTCGAGCACCGCGCCCGCGACGGGTAACAGGTCGGCGAAGGCGCTCAGTCGCGCCACCGGCGCCTCGCGCGGTCTTGCCGCATAGGTCGCGGCATTCTCGTCATAGAAGCCGATCGGCATGGTGGGCAACTCTCTCCTTGTGCCGATGAGGGACAACGAGAAAGGCCGGCGTTTCCGCCGGCCTTTCATCATGCGTTGTTTTCGTTGATCAGCCGCTTGAGCAGCTCGATCTCGTGGCTGAGCTTGGTGTCCTCGCCGACCAGTTCCTCGATCTTGCGCACGGCATGCAGAACCGTCGTATGGTCGCGGCCGCCGAAACGCCGGCCGATCTCGGGGAAGGAGCGCGGCGTGAGCGTCTTGGCGAGATACATGGCGATCTGGCGCGGCTTGACGATCACGCGCGTGCGCCGGTTGGACACGAGTTCCTGACGCGAGACGTTATAGTGACGTGCGACGATCCGCTGGATGTCTTCTATGCGCACGCGCTTCTGGTCGGACGAACCGACCAGATGGGCGAGAAGCTCATCGACGCGCTCGACCGAGAGGTTCGGCTCGAAGGAACGGCGGAAGATCAGCTGATTGAAGGCGCCTTCCAGGTCACGACCGCTGCTCGTCACGTTGCGGGCGACATGCGACAGGATCTCCAGCGGAATATCGAGCGAGGCATCGTCCTTCTTGGCCGCTTCCAGACGGCTCTTCAGCATTTCGAGGCGCATCTCGTAGTCGGGCGCTTCCATCTCGATGGCAACGCCGCCCTGCAGGCGCGAGCGCACGCGCGGATCAAGCGATTCCAGTTCCCAGGGCGCACGGTCGGCGGCGACCACGACCTGCTTGGCGCTGTCGAGCAACATGTTGAGCAGATGGCAAAACTCATGCTGGATCATCTTGCCCTGCAGGAACTGCATGTCGTCGATGATCAGGAGGTCGATGTTGCGCAGCGAGTCCTTGAGCGTCAGCGCGTCATTGTCGCGGATCGCCGTGGCAAAGCGCCACATGAAGTATTCGGCCGTCAGATAGACCACGCGCGGCGCGCGCGGGCTCTGGATCGCGGCATTGGCGATCGCCTGCAGCAGATGGGTTTTGCCAAGGCCGACCGAGGAATGGATGAACAGCGGATTGAAGCGGACAGCGCCGGCGCCGGCTTCTGCGATCGTCTTGGCGGCGGCAAGCGCCACGCGGTTGGACGCGCCTTCGACATAGCCCTCGAAGGTGTAGCGGCTGTCGAGCGGGGAACCGAAGAGCGGGCTGTTGGGCGCACTGCGGGAGGGAGCGGCCGCACCGGATACGCCGGCGAGCTGGCCGATCGGCTGCGCTGCGGGCTTGCGCGGCGACGCGGCGGGGGTCGCGTCCGCAGCCGGGCGCTCTTCCGCTGCCGGTGCCTTCATGCTGCGGCTAGCGCTGCGCACCAGGATCTCGACCTTGAGGATGGACGGATCTTCCTGCTGGAAGATGCTGGTAATGAGGTCGAGATAACGATTGTTGATCCAGGACTTCAGAAACGTCGTCGGAACCGTCAGGCGCACCAGGCTCTTGGAGGCGGAGTGCAACTTCAGACGACCGAACCAGCTGGCATAGACATCGGGACCGACCTGTGCCTTCAGCCGCTGGCTGAAGCGCTCGAACAGCACATCATGCTTCATTTCGGAAATGTCCCCTGCCGCATCGGCGCATACGGCGCCGAGCGCTGCCTGTGCTTGGTCCCTGTCAACCAGCGCACCGGCCGTCACTGTATTCATCTGCATTTTGCCGCCTTTTCACTTCTCTGTCACACCGGGCGCAAGACGCCCGGTGATCGATCTTATCCCCCGTATGGTGCCGAGCCGCGCCCCGTCCAGAACGTCGCTTCAGCACCCCTTTTCGTTCCATGGCTATCCCCAGCCAAAGGGAGGCCATGGCATGCGAAACCCCGTCGCCTTGCGGTGACAGCATTGCGCAGTGTGCACCTGAACCTTCATCCTCGACATGAAGGCCGGTGCGCAGCGGCGTCGCGATCCCGTTCTTTCCACTCCGGCCGTCCACCGGAGCCTGGACAAAATCGTGCTGACGCGGAAATCCTGAGACTCCCGGCGCAAGACCAACACTGTCTGAAAAAACGAAACGGATACGTTCCGCCCCAAGCGACGATGAGTGGTTCCGACACCGCAAATTGCCAGTTCAGATCACCCCGGAGGTCAACTCCGCGCCCCTTGTTGGAGCTCATTAAGGCAGGATCAAAAGTGAAGATCAACTGTGATTTTTACGCTAAATTAAGCCGCGGGCATTGACTCCGGCGCCCTCATCAGACTGTCACAATTGCTGTCCGGAGAATCGCTTTTGAATCAACGAGATTCAAAAAAGGGCGTGCACGGCACCGGAAAAATGGCCGAAAAATAAAAATTCGCTTGACTCAAAATGGGGGCCACCTGCCGTTAAGTCAGGCGGGCATCCTCGCCCACTCCTCCGACATCCAGTTGATTTCATTGGATTTTTTATGTCATCCCAGTGACACTCAAATGTCAAACGGGACAGGCAGAGAACTACTGACCGGAGAAAGCAGAAAAAGCCCGGCTTCTCAGCCAGGCTCATTCAATCATGACGAAAATGCGGCGAAAGTTAGATCGCCAGCGCCTTCACACGGCTTGCGAGACGCGAGATCTTGCGCGAAGCGGTGTTGGCGTGAACCACGCCCTTGCTGGCGGCGCGCTGCAGTTCCGGCTGCGCGGCCTGGAGGGCCGACTTGGCCAGAGCGGCATCACCCGATGCGATCGCTTCTTCAACCTTACGGATGAAGCCGCGGACGCGGGAACGGCGAGCCTTGTTGACTGCAGTACGGCGAGCGATCTTGCGGGTCGCCTTCTTCGCCGAAGTGGTATTGGCCATGGATGCCTCTCTTCGAATTCAAACCAAACTCCGCCATCGCCGCGTCGGGTCCTTGCGACCTGCCATTCCAGCAATTCGGGAGCTATTCTCGGAAAAGCCATCAGCTTTCCCAACCGTGGGCGGGCATATAGCTCGAAAGCGCAGGGCCGTCAACGCGCAATTTCAAGGAAATCACGCGTTGCGAGTCCTTCAGCGGTTCTTGAACTCCGGCTTTCGCTTTTCGGTGAAGGCGGCCATGCCTTCCTTCTGGTCCTCGGTGGCAAAGAGTGAGTGGAAAAGCCGCCGTTCGAAGCGCAGGCCTTCGCTCAGCGTCTGCTCGAAGGC
>DAIMJJ010000101.1:7257-14582 GCA_036722275.1 Rhizobium sp.
GCCGCGATCATCGGCTTGCGGAAGCCGGCGACATCGTCCCAGCCGCTGAACAGATCGCCGCGATAGGCATCAACGAATTCGAGCGACTGCATTTCCTTGATGTCGGCGCCGGCGGCAAAGGCCTTCTCGGAGCCGGTCAGCACGACAGCGCCGATGCCGTCATCCGCCTCGAGTTCGCCAAGCAGCTGGCGCAGCTCTGCAAGCACCGTCGAATTGAGCGCATTGAGCGCCTGCGGCCGGTTGAGCGTGATGATGGCGACGCGCCCGCGGGTCTCCAGGAGCAGGGTTTCAAAGGTCATGGGTTTCTCCCGTTCATGAACAGATTCTATTTCTGGCAGCGGTGACAATAAAATGACGAGCGGCCGGCCTGGACGATCCGCTCCACCGTACCGCCGCAGCCCGGCGTGCGGCAAGGCTCGCCCTCGCGGTCATAGACGCAGAAACTGTGTTGGAAATAGCCGAGCGTTCCGTCCGTCTGGATGTGATCGCGCAGCGACGAGCCGCCCGCCTCGATCGCATCGGCGATCACCGCCCGGATGCTTTCGGCCAGCATCTCGAGTTCCTTGCGCGGGCGGCCGGTCGGCGTCACGAGACTGGCCGCCGCACGCTTCGGCGACAGGTGCGACCGCCACAGCGCCTCACACACATAGATATTACCGAGACCGGCGACGACCTTCTGGTCGAGCAGTGCGGCCTTCAGCGGTTGCTGCTTGCCCGCAAACCGCCCCGCGAGATAGTCGGCATCGAGCGCGTTGCCGACGGGCTCGGGCCCGAGATCGCGAAAGGCCGGATAGGCGTCGAGATCATTGCGGCGCGACAGATCCATGAAGCCGAAACGTCGCGGGTCATTATAGATGACGCGCGCGGCACCCGCGCCATTGGCGCGCTGCAGATGAAAGATGACGTGGTCATGTTTCTCGTCCTTGGACCGCGGATGTTGAAAGACGCCGGGTAAGTCTGCCCCCTCCCCCTCCTCGATACGAAAGGAGCCGGACATGCCCAGATGCGCGATCACCGTCGTGCCATCGTCCAGATCGATCAGCAGATACTTGGCGCGGCGCGACAGACCGATGACCTGGCGATCGGTCAGCCGTGCGGCGAAATCGCGCGGCAAGGGGAAGCGCAGGTCCGGCCGGCGCAGCTCGACACGCCGCATCACCGCGCCTTCCATGGTCGGCGCCAAGCCCCGTTTGACCGTCTCGACCTCTGGCAATTCCGGCATCGCACCCCATCTTTCCGTTTGAATGGCGCCTGAAACGACTGTAGACCAGCGCAGCAGCAGAATGTGCAGCCCGCGGCCCGCAGATAGCGCGCCTGAGGCGATTTCGCTATGGTCTTTCGACCGCATGAGACAATGGAGTGATCAGATGGCCGAGAGCCGCACTTCCGCCGACGGCGGCATGGAAACCTCCTACGGCTTCCGCGAGGTCGCCGAGGGCGAAAAGCAGGTTCTGGTCAACGAGGTCTTCCACAAGGTCGCCAAGCGCTACGACATCATGAACGACGTGATGTCGGCCGGCCTCCACCGCATCTGGAAGGATGCGATGATCGCGGCCCTCAATCCGCGCAAGGATCCGGGCTACAAAGTGCTCGACGTCGCCGGCGGTACCGGCGACATTGCCTTTCGCATCGTCGAGGCCTCCGGTCGGCAGGCGCACGCCACCGTGCTCGACATCAACGGCTCCATGCTCGGTGTCGGCGCCGAACGGGCGCAGAAGAAGGGGCTCGCCGAGCATCTGACCTTCGTCGAGGCCAATGCCGAGGAGCTTCCCTTCGACGACAACAGCTTCGACGCCTATACGATCGCGTTTGGCATTCGCAATGTGCCGCGCATCGACGTGGCGCTGAGCGAGGCCTATCGCGTGCTCAAGCGTGGCGGACGGCTTCTGGTCCTCGAGTTCTCCGAGGTCGAAATGCCGTTGCTCGACAAGTTCTACGACCAGTGGTCGTTCAAGGCGATCCCGCGTTTTGGCAAGATGATTACTGGCGACGCCGAGCCCTACCAGTATCTGGTGGAATCGATCCGCAAATTCCCCAACCAGGCCGACTTCGCCAAGATGATCAGCCAGGCCGGCTTCTCGCGGGTGACCTTCACCAACTATTCCGGCGGCATCGCGGCGCTGCATTCCGGTTGGAAACTCTAGGCTTCATGAGCACAGTCGGGGCATATTTCCGCCTGGCGCGGGTGGGCTGGGTGCTGGTGCGGGAAGGCGTGATCTCTGCGCTGCCGTCCGAAGGACTTCCGCCATTGGTGGCCCTCGCCAAGGGGACCGCAGGCCTTTTTGCACGCAAGCGTGCGCGCCAGCAGCAGCGCTCGGACCGGCTAGCCCGGGCGGTCGAGCGGCTGGGGCCCTCCTATGTCAAGATCGGCCAGTTCCTGGCGACGCGGCCGGACGTGGTCGGCGCGGAATTCGCCGAGGACCTGGCAGGTCTGCAGGATCGCATGGCCTTCTTCCCGATGGATGCCGCTAAGGCGACCGTCGTCGGCTCGCTCGGACGCCCGATCGACGATCTTTACGTCTCCTTCGGTGAACCGATTGCGGCAGCCTCCATCGCGCAGGTGCATCCGGCCGAGATCGAGACGCCGCAGGGGCGCAAGAAGGTGGCCGTCAAGGTGATCCGGCCTGGGGTGCGCAAGCGCTTCGCTGCCGACCTCGAGGCCATGTATCTGGTGTCCCATCTCCAGGAGCGCTTCCTGCCGCATACGCGACGCCTGCGCCCCGTCGAGGTGACGCGCACGCTGGAGCAGACCACCAAGGTCGAAATGGATCTGCGTCTCGAGGCAGCCGCACTCTCCGAGATCACGGAAAACACCAAGGACGATCCCGGTTTTCGCGTGCCGATCGTCGACTGGGAGCGCACCGGCCGCGACGTCGTCACCATGGAATGGATCGACGGCATCAAGATGTCGGATGTCGAGGCACTGAAGGCGGCCGGGCACGATCTCGATGCGCTGGCCGATACGCTGATCCAGTCCTTCCTACGCCACACGCTGCGCGACGGCTTCTTCCACGCCGACATGCATCCTGGCAACCTGTTCGTCGCGCCGGACGGCATGATCGTCGCGGTCGACATGGGCATCGCGGGGCGCCTTGGCAAGAAGGAGCGCCGCTTCCTCGCCGAGATCCTCTACGGCTTCATTACCCGTGACTATCTGCGGGTCGCGGAAGTGCATTTCGAAGCGGGCTATGTGCCCTCGCATCACAATGTCGCAAGCTTTGCCCAGGCGATCCGGGCCATCGGCGAGCCGATCCACGGCCAGCCGGCCGAGACCATCTCGATGGGCAAGCTGCTGACCCTGCTGTTCGAGGTTACCGAACTCTTCGACATGGAAACGCGTCCCGAGCTCGTCATGCTGCAGAAGACCATGGTCGTGGTCGAGGGCGTGGCCCGCATGCTCAATCCGCGCTTCAACATGTGGAAGGCTTCCGATCCGGTCGTCTCGCAATGGATCCGCGACAATCTGGGGCCGAAACGTATCGCTGGCGACCTCAAGGACGGTGCGCGCGCCGCTTTGCGCCTCGCGGAGGCTCTGCCCGAGATCGCCGCCAAGACCGAAAAGCTGCACGGCGAGATCGTCCGCATGAGCGAGCACGGCCTGCGCTTCGATCCGGAGACGACCGAGGCGATCGGACGCTCGGAGGCCCGCCACAGTTGGTGGGGTCGTCTGGCGCTTTGGGTCATTGCAGCGTCTCTGCTCTTGATCGCCGTCAAAATTGGTTGATTTGCCGGCAAAACCTTTCTACCGGTAGTGCATTCGCCTTCGTGCTCCATTCACCTCGCAATGGGTGGTCGGTTCGGCCGACCCGGGCATCCATCTAGCCCTTCTCATTACGATATGACGCAGCCGCGCTCTTTTCGCGCGACATGATTCGGGAAATGCCATGTCGGCCACCAATGCCAATTTTGTCCGCACCACATTCCTGATGCTGATCGTCGGGACCATCGTCCTCACCGGTATCATCCTCTCCTCGCTCTGGCTGGTCGACCGCAGCCGCGAGACCTTCGCCTACATCATCCATGAGCGTGACATCCGCCGCGCCTCGGCCGACCTGCTGCAGACACTGGTCGACGCCGAGACCGGGCAGCGCGGCTTTCTGCTGACGCAGGACGAGAGCTTCCTGAATGTGTACGAGAAGGCGATGACCAATGTCCGGGCCAATCTTTCGACGGTCGCCGAGCTGGTGAAGCTGCGTCCGCTGAAGGAAGAGCGGATGCCGGAACTCAAACGGCTGATCGACAGCAAGCTCGAGGAAATGTCCCACACCGTGTCGCTGACCCGCGAGGGCCGGCGCGATGAGGCGATCGAGCTGACCCGCTCGGAACTCGGCCGGGAGCTGATGGACCAGATCCGCGAGATCCTCGACTTCTTCCGCAGTCAGTCGGACGTCAACGTCGATCGGGGGGTGGCCGAGCAGCTTGAGGCCAATGGGCAGCTGCAGTGGTTCATGATCGGTGGCGGCATCGCCATTCTCGCCGTCATGGGCGGTGCCATCGCCATCATCACCCAGCATGTGCGCGCGCTCTCGGCGGCCCGGCAGGAGGTAGAACTGCTCAATGCGGGGCTGGAGGAGCGCGTCAACGAGCGCACCGAAGATCTGATGCGGGCGAACCAGGAGATCCAAAGGTTCGCCTATATCGTCACACACGACCTGCGCGCGCCGCTTGTGAACGTCATGGGCTTCACCGCCGAACTTGACACCTCGCTGAAGGCGCTGCAGGCCTATGTGCTGGCCGATGGCGACAAGCTCACCGAGGATCAGATCCGCGAGGCCCGGCTTGCCGCGTCCGAGGACCTGCCGGAAGCCATCGGCTTCATCCGCTCGTCGACCCGCAAGATGGACGGCCTGATCAACGCCATCCTGAAAATTTCCCGCGACGGGCGGCGTCCGCTGAAACCCGAGCGCATCGATCTGAAGGCCCTGGTCGAGGCGACGAGCGCCAGCGTCCACCATCAGATCAGCGAAAGCGACGGCACGGTTCGGATCGACATCCGTGTGCCCTCCATTCATACCGACCGTTTTTCGCTCGAACAGATCCTTGGTAACCTTTTCGATAACGCGGTGAAGTATAAACAGCCCGAGAGACCGCTCAACCTGACGGTGCGCGCCATGCCGGAAGGGCGAAACCTGGTGCGGATCGAGGTGGAGGACAACGGTCGCGGCATTGCAGACGAAGACCACGAACGCATTTTCGAGCTGTTTCGGCGCTCCGGCCAGCAGGACCGGTCGGGCGAAGGCATCGGACTTGCGCATGTGCGATCCCTGGCGCGGAACCTCGGCGGTGAGATCTCCGTTAAGTCCCGACTGGGTTCTGGATCGACCTTCGTACTGCGCTTGCCTTCGGATTTGTCGCGTATTGTACGGAGTTGAGAGATGAAAGCCGTGGGAAAAGAAGTCACCATCGTCATGGTCGAAGACGACGAGGGCCATGCTCGTCTGATCGAAAAGAACGTGCGGCGTGCTGGCGTCAACAACGATATCATCCCGTTCACCAACGGAACGGAGGCGCTCGACTTCATCCTCGGGAAGGACCGCAGCGGCACAGCGTCGATCGATCGCTATCTGCTGATCCTTCTCGATCTCAACTTGCCGGACATGTCCGGCACGGATATCCTGGAAAAAGTGAAATCCAACCCGCATACCCGTCGCCTGCCGGTCGTTATCCTGACCACGACCGACGACGAACGCGAAATCCAGCGGTGCTATGATCTTGGGGCGAATGTCTACATCACAAAACCTGTCGACTATGACAATTTCGCCAATGCCATCCGGCAACTTGGGCTGTTCTTCTCCGTCATGCAGATCCCGTGACACGGATGCCAACCGATGAGCATCCGCATCCTGTATCTGGATGACGATGCGGCCATCGTCCGTCTGGTCCAGAAGGCTCTGGAACGGCTGGGACACACGCTGACGCATGCTGCGACGCCCGAGGAGGCGCTGGAGCGGATCGAGGCCGAGCGCTTCGATGTCATGGTGTTGGACCACTATCTGCAGAACACCACCGGGCACGAGGTTCTCAAGCGCCTCCGCGCGCGCGATGTCAGCGTTCCCGTCGTCTACGTCACCGGATCGAATGAGGCCCAGATCGCCATCGAAGCGATCCGCGCCGGCGCTTCCGACTACGTCATCAAGACGGTGGGCGACGACTTCATGCCGCTTTTGATCAGCGCCATCGAGCTTTCGGTGGCGAACGCTCAGTTGCGCGCAGCCAAGGAACGGGCCGACGAGGAGGTCCGCCGCGGCAAGGAGCGGGCGGAGGCCCTGCTGGCAGAGGTCAACCACCGCGTGGCCAATTCGCTGGCGCTGGTCGCCAGCCTGCTGCGCCTGCAGATTTCCAACTCCAAGAGCGAAGAGGTGAAGAACGAGCTTGCCGAGACGCAGGCACGCATCACCGCCATCGCCGGCATGCATCGCAGCCTCTACACCTCCGACGATGTCAGCCGTGTCGAGCTCGACCGCTATCTCGCCACGCTCACCGCGGAACTGTCGGGCTCCTTGCAGAACCCGGAGAAGCCGCTTGACCTCATTCTCGATGCCGATCCGATCAGCATCACCGCCGACCGTGCCGTCTCCGTCGGCATGATTGTCACCGAACTCGTCACCAACGCCTTCAAATACGCCTATCCCGATCGCGGCGGCGGCGAGGTGCGCGTGCGCCTGAAGCGCACCGGCGACAACGAAGCTCTGCTGAGGGTCGAGGATGACGGCATCGGAATCCAGCCGGGCAGCGCGCCGTCCGGAACCGGGCTCGGAAGCCGGATCGTCAAGTCGATGGCTGCGACCCTGGGTCCCGGGCTCTCTCATCTGGAGACACCCAACGGTACGATCGTCGAGGTCCCCATGCAGATCTGCATTTCTCACGGCTGACCGACGGCCGCCGGCATCAGCATCTTGTGCCTGTGGCATCCGGGCCTGTCGGTGGCGATTTCCCCACACCATGAATTGAGTTAGTGTCGCCGCGACTTCAGGGAGGGTCCAAAGGCATGACCTTGGCGGGCAAGCGCATCGTTCTCATCATCTCGGGCGGCATCGCCGCCTACAAGAGCCTCGACCTCATTCGCCGCCTGCGCGAACGCGGTGCTGCTGTCCGGCCGATCATGACCAGCGGCGCGCAGGAATTCGTGACCCCGCTCGCCGTCGGCGCTCTTTCGGCGTCGCATGTCTATACCGAGCTCTTCTCCCGCGAAGACGAACAGGATGTGGGCCATATCCGCCTCGCCCGCGACTGCGACCTGATTGTCATCGCGCCGGCAACGGCCGACCTGATGGCGAAGATGGCAAACGGGCTGGCCGACGATCTGGCCTCGACCGTTCTGCTCG
>DAIMJJ010000102.1:0-2421 GCA_036722275.1 Rhizobium sp.
GGTGATGGGTTTCCGGCAGTTCGTGCCGGTGGTCGCCGCCTGTCCCGGATGCGGCCGCACGACCTCGACCGTCTTCCAGAATCTGGCCCAGAAGATCGAGCATGATCTGCGCAAGAACATGCCGGTCTGGCGCGAGAAATATCCCTGCGTCGAGGCTCTGAACGTTTCCGTCATGGGCTGTAGCGTCAACGGACCCGTCGAAAGCAAGCATGCCGATATCGGCATCTCCCTTCCCGGAACCGGAGAGACGCCGGCCGCGCCCGTCTTCATCGACGGCAAGAAGGCAATGACCCTGCGGGGCGCCAATATCGCCGCCGAATTCGAGGCGCTGGTGATCGAATATATCGAGAAGCGCTACGGCCGGAAGACCGCCGCCGAGTAGGCGGGTGTGCCTGCAACTTCATATTGCCGCATTTGCCCTGTTGACGACATCTGACGTTATTCCGGAGTGATTCCCACCATGATCAAGAAGCTGTCGATCCTCGCACTTGCCGCGATCTACCTGTCGTCCTGCACGACCACCGATCCGTATACCGGTCAGCAGAAGACCTCGAACCTCGCCAATGGTGCGGTGCTGGGCGCGGCGCTTGGCGCCGTCGGCGGCGCCGTCATCGGTGGTGGCGGACGCGACAGCCGCAATGGCGCGTTGATCGGCGCCGGCATCGGCGCCCTGGCCGGCGGCGCCATCGGCAATTACATGGACAACCAGGAAGCGGAACTGCGGGCGCAGCTCCAGGGCACGGGCATTTCGGTGACCCGCGTCGGCGACCGGATCATTCTCAACATGCCGTCCAACATCACCTTTGCCACCGACCAGGATCAGGTGATGCCGCAATTCTATCCGACGCTGAACTCCGTGGCGATCGTGCTGCGCAAGTTCGACAAGACCCTGATCGACGTCAACGGCCATACCGATTCGACCGGTAGTGTCGCTTACAACCAGGGCCTCTCCGAGCGCCGCGCCAATTCGGTGGCGGGTTACCTCAATTCGCAGGGTGTCGATCCGCGGCGCGTCTCGGCGCTCGGCTTCGGCCCGAGCCAGCCGATCGCCTCGAACGCCAGTGCCGAAGGTCGGGCGCAGAACCGGCGCGTCGAAATCCAGATCGCACCGATCAAGGCCGGCTGACAGCTGGACGATTTCAGTGCTGCGGGGCGTCGCGCGAGCGGCGCCCTTTTCATATCCGGCTGAGGAGCAGCTTGATGCCGGCGGCTGCAAACAGCACGCCCATCACGGCATCGATGCGCCGGCGGGCGGCCCGGTAGGCGCGATAGGCCGGACCGGTGGAGAAGAGGACCGCATAGGTCGTGAAGGCGACAAGGCCTGTGAGCAGGCAGCCGCCGACGATCAGCGCCACCGTCGCTGCAGGCGCGCTCGGTGGAAGGCCGAGCGAGATGATCGCCACCCAGGCAAAGATCGCCTTCGGATTGGTCAGGTGGATGGCGTAGCCGAGAAGGAAGGTGCGCCTGAGGCTGCGCGTCGGGGCGCGTCCGTTTGTGGCAAGGGACGGCAGCGCGTCTGGACGGCTTGCCGAGCGCAGCGCCCGGTAGGCAAGATAGAGCAGATAAAGGCCACCGATCACCTTCACCACCTGCAGAACGCCGGCATAGCGCGTCAGCAGCGCCGCGAGCCCGATCGACGCGGTGATCGCCCAAGTGCAGGAGCCGGCAAAGACCCCGGCCGCCATAGCGAGACCAGAGCGGCGTCCCTCGGCAATCGAGGTGGAGATGATCGCGAGCACCGCCGGTCCGGGGCTCAACACCGCAACCAGATAGACGAGGTAAGTCGCCACGATCTGCGGCCAGTGCTGGACAATGTCATTCAAGGTCTGCTCCTCCCCGTTCGAACGTCCAGCATAACCGGGTTCGCGGCGTGGCACAGGTCAGATGATGTGATCGGTGCACATCGATCGTTGATATGGATGGCGTGTGTCAGTTCTTGCGCTTGGCGACGAAGCGTGCGGTATTGACCAGCGTCTCTGCGCGCGCGCCGTAGCCGGCGAGAAGATCGGTTGCCGCGCCGACCAGTCTGTCCAGCTCGGCCTCCGCCCAGGCCTGCCCCTTGAGCGCGACCAGGGTGCCCTTGCCGCGAGCGGCATCCTTGCCGGCCGCCTTGCCAAGGGTTGCGGCATCGGAGGTCAGATCCAGGAGATCGTCCGCCAGCTGGAAGGCGCGGCCGATGATCTCGCCGAAACGGCGCAGCCGGCTGCGGTCCTCGGCCGGTGCGCCGGCGATGATGGCGCCCGCCTCGCAGGCAAAGCGGATCAGCGCGCCGGTCTTCATCGCCTGCAATGTGACAATGCCCTGTTCGTCCGGCCTCTGCTTCTCTGCCGCAAGATCCAGCGCCTGTCCGCCGGCCATGCCACCGATGCCGGCTGCGCGCGCCAGCGCCAGCACGATGGCAAGCTTGGCGCCGTCGGGAAG
>DAIMJJ010000102.1:2521-14505 GCA_036722275.1 Rhizobium sp.
TCGACGACCAGGAACGGACGGAGCCGCTTGCCGCCGTTCAGCGCGCCATAGTGCATGGCCTTGATCAGCCGCTCGGGGCGGATGGTCTCGTCGGGGCGGGTATCGCCCGACAGGAGTTCGTCCAGCAGCGCTTCGGTCCGTTTGGCTGTGGCGTCCAGCTTAGCATCGAATGGGGTCATCGGGGCCTCCGTCGCGGCTATTTGGCATGGGCAAAACGGGCTGGCAACGGGAATCTGAGCGGGAAAAGCCGCGCCCCGTCGCAACTGGTCTGGCTATCGGGCGGCTTGCTCGCTAAGAGAAGCGATCACTCGAAGACACCAGGCAGATCCTTACTTGGCGCACGACAACAATATCGGTGATGAAAACGGGGAAGAGGTGCCGGAGGCGCGCAAGAGCGCCGGGCTGGCGCGCAAGGTCGTCCGCATCGTGCTGGCCCTGGTTCTGCTGCCCTATGCGCTGATCTTCCTTTATCGCATCGATTTCATTCATCCGGTATCGACACTGATGCTGGCCGATCTTGCGACCTTCCAGGGCTATGACCGTCGATGGGTGGAATTCGACAGCATTTCGCCCCATCTGGTGCGCGCGGTGATGATGTCGGAGGACGGCCAGTTCTGCTCGCACATGGGCGTCGACTGGGAACAGATGAAGGGCGTGGTCGACGACGCGCTGTCGGGCGAGGCGACGCGCGGTGCAAGCACGATCCCGATGCAGACGGTCAAGAACCTGTTCCTGTGGAACAGCCGCTCGATGATCCGAAAGGGGCTGGAGCTGCCTCTCGCCCTCTTCGCCGACGCCATCTGGCCGAAGAAGCGGATCATGGAGATCTACCTCAACATTGCCGAATGGGGGCCGGGCATTTACGGCATCGAGGCGGCAGCGCGGTATCACTTCAAGACCTCTGCGGCGAAACTGACCCCTGGCCAATCGGCGCTTCTGGCCGTCTCCCTGCCCAATCCGATCGATCGAGTGGCCGGCAAGCCGGGCAAGGGCATGAAGCGGCTGGCGGCCGTGGTCGACCGCCGTGCCAAGCGCTCCGGCGCTTACATCAAATGCCTTTATGACTGAGTTTCCAAACTTTGGTTGGTGTGGGCGGTCCTGACAGCCTAGTCTGTGCCTGACATCATTCTTCGGGAGCCCGGCCATGGAACCTTTCATTCTCTATATCGGCAACAAGAACTATTCGTCCTGGTCCTTTCGCCCCTGGATCGCGCTGACGGGCTGCGGCATTCCTTTCGAGGAACGGCTGATCCCGTTCGATTTTGATGCCGGCAATCCGAAATTCCAGGAGATCTCGCCGACGGGACGTGTGCCGGTACTGCATCACGGCAGCCTGCGGGTCTGGGAGTCGCTCGCCATCATCGAATATGCGGCGGAGCTTTTCCCCGATGCGGGCCTGTGGCCGACCGACAGCGGTGACCGGGCCATGGCGCGATCGATCGCGATGGAAATGCTGTCCGGTTTCCGCGCCCTTCGCGGCGCCTGCCCGATGAACATGCGTCGTGAGGTGCGCTCCATCGACCTGCCCGAGGGGGTCGGCGCCGACGTGGCGCGTATCGAGGAGATCTGGCGGGAGATGCGGACACGATCGGGCGGCCCGTTCCTGTTCGGTGCCTTCAGCGCTGCCGACGCCATGTACGCCCCCGTCGTGAACCGCTTCAAGGTCTATGACCTTGTCACTGCGGCCGATACGCTGGACTATATGGAAGCGATGGAAAATCATCCGGCCTGGCTCACCTGGCGTGAAGCGGCGCTCGCCGAGACCTGGATCGTGCCGGAGGACGAGGCCTGAGGACGGTTGCCGGAAGCCGTGATCGCCCGGCCTGCTTGGAAAAATTGACTCAGGGGACTGGTCAAAGCCATACGGGGCATGTATAAGCGCGCCAAATTCCGAGATCGAGACAGGTTCTGTTCGGCCTCATCCGGCCGCGGGATCCTGTTTTGCCCGTCATGTGGAGTAAGTTAAATGGCTGTACCGAAAAGAAAAACAAGCCCGTCCAAGCGCGGTATGCGCCGCTCTGCAGACGCGCTGAAGGCTCCGTCCTACGTTGAGGACAAGAACTCCGGCGAACTGCGCCGTCCGCACCATATCGATCTGAAGACCGGTATGTACCGCGGCCGTCAGGTCCTGACGCCGAAGGAAAACGCATAAACTGCGTATATTCGGATGACTTTTTAAAGGCCGGCTCAATGCCGGCCTTTACTTTTTGAGGCGCCTGGTCGTTAAATCCCGTTTTGGAACGCCTGCCATGCGGCAGCATTGTATCGACCGATCGGGGCCTGACCATGTTTGCCGCCATACCGCTGATGATCCTGCCGCTTGCGCTCTACAATCTAGCCATGCTCGGATTGTTCGGTGGCGGTGTCGAGACGCTCGACAACCAGCTTCTGTCCCTGTCCATGCTGTCGGGCGCGACCTGGACATTGTCGATCAGCGACGTACTGATCCTTGTGGCGCTTGCCGTTCTCTTCTTCGAGATCCTGAAGGCGACGATGAACGGCTCGGGATCGCTGATCAATCACATGCTGTCCATGCTCGTTTTCATCGTCTTCCTGGTGGAGTTCCTGCTGGTGCAGGGCGCGGCGACGCAGACCTTCTTCATCCTGATGACCATCGCCTTCATCGATGTCGTCGGCGGCTTTGCCGTGTCGATCCGGTCGGCCGGACGCGACGTGTCGATCGGTCTCTAATCTGCCGTCCTGCCATCAACAAAAAAGGCCGGAGTCGCCTCCAGCCCTCGTGTCTGCTCTGCAAACGGATTGATCGCGATCAGAGGCTGTCGAGCTTGTTCTGCAGGGTCCGAAGCTGCTCCTTGAGCTCGTCGATGTCCTTTGCCTCGGCCTTCTTCGTTTCCTTCGGCGGCTGGCCACCGAGGAACGGCGAGAACATCTGCATGGCCTGATGGAACATCTCGGTGTTGCGCTTGACCTGCTCTTCCATCAGCTGGATCGGCATCTGCAGGTTCTTCGTCAGCGGCGTCTCGCCGAAGGCCTTGGTCATCTGCTCGCGCATCTGCGACTGCTGCTCGGTGAAGGCCTTCATCGAATGCTCGAGGAAGCTCGGCACCACCATCTGCATCTGGTCGCCATAGTAACCGATCAGCTGGCGCAGAAAGGAGATCGGCAAAAGCGTATTACCGGTCTTCGACTCCTGTTCGAAAATGATCTGGGTCAGGACCGAATGGGTGATGTCTTCGCCGGACTTGGCGTCCTGAACGGTGAATTCCTCTCCCTTCTTGACCATCTTGGCCAAGTCCTCCAGCGTGACATAGGTGCTGGTCCCTGTATTGTAGAGGCGTCGATTGGCATATTTCTTGATGACGATCTCGCCGTCCGTTTTGGCCATATTCGTCTCCTAACCCCGTTGTTTTTGTGGATTTTTGCTCTTCCCTCGGCAAGTGTAAGCGCAAATCGAGGGCGGTGACAATCTCTTTGTGCATTGCGAGACCATCAGTTGATGAAAGTCAAGATTTTGCAACTAAGGAACGAAAATGTGTACGCTCTTGGTGTTTGACTTCGAACTCAAGCTTTGCCAGTTTCAACGTCAAACAAGCAGTTACCCGAGGAGGCGTCCATGAGCAGTTCATCCATCGTCATTGCAAGCGCAGCGCGTACGCCGGTCGGTTCGTTCAATGGCGCCTTCGCCAGCGTTCCCGCCCATGATCTCGGTGCCACGGCCATCAAGGCTGTGCTGGAGCGCGCCGGCGTCGATGCCAAGGAAGTGGACGAAGTCATCCTCGGCCAGGTGCTTTCGGCCGGCCAGGGCCAGAACCCGGCCCGACAGGCTGCGATGAAGGCCGGCATCCCGCAGGAAGCCACGGCCTGGGGCATGAACCAGCTTTGCGGCTCCGGCCTTCGTGCCGTGGCTCTCGGCATGCAGCAGATCGCCACCGGGGATGCAACGATCATCGTTGCCGGGGGGCAGGAGTCGATGTCGATGGCGCCGCATTGCGCGCATCTTCGCGCCGGAACCAAGATGGGCGACCTCAAGATGGTCGATACCATGCTCAAGGACGGTCTGACCGACGCGTTCTACGGCTACCACATGGGCACGACGGCAGAAAACGTCGCTCGCCAGTTCCAGCTGTCGCGCGACGAGCAGGACGCCTTTGCGCTCGCTTCGCAGAACAAGGCGGAGGCGGCGCAGGTGGCCGGCCGTTTCAAGGACGAGATCGTCCCGGTGGTCGTCGCCGGCCGCAAGGGCGACGTGACTGTCGACGCCGACGAATATATCCGCATCGGTGCGACGCTCGAGAGCATGACCAAGCTTCGCCCTGCCTTCGACAAGGAAGGAACGGTCACCGCCGGCAATGCGTCGGGCATCAACGACGGTGCCGCCGCTGCCCTGCTGATGAGTGAAGCCGAGGCCCAGCGCCGCGGGATCACGCCGCTGGTGCGCATCGCCTCCTGGGCGACGGCCGGCGTCGATCCGCAGATCATGGGGACGGGCCCGATTCCGGCCTCGCGCAAGGCGCTTCAGAAGGCCGGCTGGAAAATTTCCGATCTCGACCTGATCGAGGCCAATGAAGCCTTCGCAGCCCAGGCCTGCGCGGTCAACAAGGACCTCGGCTGGGATACCTCGATCGTCAACGTCAATGGCGGCGCCATCGCCATCGGCCACCCGATCGGCGCCTCGGGTGCGCGCATTCTCAACACGCTGGTGTTCGAGATGAAGCGGCGCGGGGCCAAGAAGGGCCTTGCCACGCTGTGCATCGGCGGCGGCATGGGCATCGCCATGTGCCTGGAGGCACTTTGAACCAAGGAAAGCGCCGGCGCGACTCGTAAGGGTCGCGCGGGCCTCCATCTGCTTGACATGAAACTGTCCTAACAACGGCTCCGAAAAAGAAGGGTCGGTGGACGCAGGATTTTATTCTCTGAGGGGAGATGAGGACATGAGCAGAGTAGCATTGGTAACGGGAGGAACGCGAGGCATCGGAGCGGCGATTTCGATCGCACTCAAGGCGGCGGGCTACAAGGTCGCGGCCAACTATGCCGGAAATGACGAGAAGGCGAAGGCCTTCGAGGCCGAGACTGGGATTCACGCCTTCAAGTGGGATGTCTCGGATTACAAGGCCTGCGCAGAGGGGATTGCCAAGGTCGAGGCCGAACTCGGTCCCGTCGAGATCCTCGTCAACAATGCGGGTATTACCCGCGATGCGATGTTCCACAAGATGACGCCGGAACAGTGGAACGAGGTGATCAACACCAACCTCACGGGCGTGTTCAACATGACCCATCCGGTGTGGTCCGGCATGCGCGACCGCAATTTCGGCCGCGTCATCACCATCTCGTCGATCAACGGCCAGAAGGGCCAGATGGGCCAGGCCAATTATTCCGCGGCCAAGGCGGGCGATCTTGGCTTCACCAAGGCGCTGGCTCAGGAAGGGGCGGCCAAGGGGATTACCGTCAACGCGGTCTGCCCAGGCTATATCGGCACCGAGATGGTGCGGGCCATTCCGGAGAAGGTGCTGAACGAACGCATCATTCCGCAGATCCCCGTCGGGCGGCTCGGTGAGCCCGAGGAAATCGCCCGGATCGTGGTCTTCCTTGCATCCGACGATGCCGGCTTTATCACCGGATCGACCATTTCCGCAAACGGCGGCCAGTTTTTCGTCTGAGTCCCCGCCGTTGTTGTTCTGCGACGGCCCCATCCAGATGGGGCCGTTTTGCTGTTGAGGGGGGGATGGCGCTGGCCCCGAGCCCGCAGCTGTTGCGTTCTCCAAGAGCCCTCGGGCAGACGATCGTTAACGCCGGGCCAGAATCGGTGGTGGAAGAGTCCTAATATCCACCGTTTCATATGGTTAACGCTTTGTTATTCCACAACCTATTGTTGTGAACAAATCAAGAAAACGCTTGTGTCACCGATTCGTCGCCGGTTCGTTCCGGCTTTGATCGAAGTGTTAACGTAGGCCGTTCACGCGCAGCAAAAAGCCGCCGGTGGGGGAGCCGGCGGCTTTCTGTCGAGGCGTTAACGCTTAGCGGCAACGCGCTTCGTAGGTGCGACCGTAGCGGTCACGGTAAACGCAATAGCCTGCCCGTTCCTGGGACTGGCCGATCAGAGCGCCGGCGGCACCGCCGACAACCGCCCCGACGGCCGCGCCGCCGACGGAATTGGTGGCGACACCACCAATGACGGCGCCGGTTGCAGCACCGACCCCGGCGCCGCGTTCAGTGGCCGTGCAGGATGCGAGCGGGGCAATCAGGGCAAGCGCAAGCAGGGTCTTCTTCATCGACGTGTTCCTCTTCGTGTTGAACAAGGGTTAGATCCGGCCCATGAGCATCAGGATGACCAGAATGAGAACAACCAGGCCGAGACCGCCCGACGGCCCGTAACCCCAGTTGCGGCTATAGCCCCAATTCGGCAGCGCGCCGATCAGCAGCAAAATGACGATGACGATGAGAATTGTGCTCAACATGGTGACCCTCTCCGTTCGGAAATGCGAATTTCGTTCGTTGTGCCGTTCCAACGTCGTCGGCCGCGAATTGTTCCAACTGCGGCAGTGCGAGCGGGGAAAAGATCGGCTCGAGTTCGCCGAGCCAAGCCGGGGAGACGACGGCGCTTCGCCTCTGATTCTTGGTCATGGCTGCATCCGGATCGACGAAACCGGCAATCACGCGATCCATCTGCCGTTTCTGCTCCACCATGATCAGGTGCCCGCAATCGCCGAACAGGACCGTCTGGGCTCGCGGCAGCATCTTGGACAGCCGCAATTGGTGGGATGGCGGCACGATGGCGTCGTGGACGCCGACCAGGTTGAGGACAGGCAGGTCGACCGTCGGTAGGTCTTTGAGGATCGAGGTGTTCGACATGAACTGCACGCAAGCGGCGACGTCTTCGGGGCGGGTGCGCAGCAGATGCTCCCGCACCGTTTCCATCGCCTCCGCCGCCCGCTCGTCTTCCCAAGGGCAGGACTTGTCGTAGACGCATTCGATCGAGCCCCAGCGAAACTGCTCACGCGTGGAGATCCAGCGCTTGAAGAAGTGGCGAAAGACGTAGGGACCCACGCGGGGGACGCGCAGCATGCGCGCGGCAAAGCGCTCCTTGCCTTCGAAGCGACCACAGGCAAAGCCGCCGAGCAACACGACGGAGCTAATGAGATCCGGACGGTTGACAGCAAGCAACAGGGACAGGAAGCCGCCTGTGGAATGGCCGATCAGATGGACAGGCTCTCCGCCGAAATCCCGCTCGATCGCGTCGGCCATCGCCTCGACCACATGTTCGGCCGTGAAATGTGCGCCGGGCTCGGGCAGAGACCACGGATGATGGCCCGGCAGAGGATAGGCGACGGTGCGCCCCTGCAGCGTGATGTTGGGCGCAAACGCCGTCCAGAAAGCGGGAGCCATGACCATGCCGTGCAGCAGGACAAAGTTGCGCCCCTGTCTTCGACTGATCCATTCGGCGGGCGGTGGCGGGATGTGCATCTTTTTGAAACCTCGGCCCTCACAACGTTTGCCGAAGCCATTCGGTTCCGGGCGAAGCGCCGGTTAACGGCACCGCCTGTTTCTCGCGCACAAGCCCTTGTTCCGATTCAGCATTTTGTGGCAGTTGGTGAACCGTCATCGAGATGTAGCCGTGAACAAATCCTGAATCGGTCAGAGTCAGCGATTCGTCGCCGATTCGTTCGCACCCTGTTCCAGAGGTTAACGGCGCCCGTCCTTGCGGTCATCGACGGAAGCGGTTGGCCGGTCGGCCGGCGGTCCGAATGCACCTCTCTTTTCACGGATGGCTTGCCTTTGCCGGGAATCGTCGCCATGTGTGAGATCAGCTCGCCGGCCGTTCGCAGACAAGGCCGGCGACCCCTTGCAGCGCGGAGCCATTCTTGAATTCGCAACCCATGATCCTGAGCGGCCGCGGCGTAACTGCTGTGCTGGGGCCGACCAATACCGGCAAGACCCACTTCGCCATTGACCGCATGGTGGCGCATGGATCGGGCATCATCGGCCTTCCCTTGAGGCTGCTGGCCCGCGAGGTCTATACCCGGCTGGTGGAGCGGGTCGGAGCCTCGCAGGTGGCGCTGGTCACCGGCGAGGAGAAGATTGCGCCGCCGGGGGCGCGTTTCTCCGTGTGCACGGTTGAAGCCATGCCGCGCGAGACGAAGGCCTCCTTCGTGGCGATCGACGAGATCCAGCTGGCCGGCGATCTGGAGCGGGGTCACATCTTCACCGACCGGCTGCTGCATCTGCGCGGGCGTGACGAGACGCTTCTCTTAGGGTCGGCGACGATGAAGCCGATCCTGCTGCAGCTCCTGCCCGGAATCACCGTGGTCGAGCGGCCCAGGCTCTCCCAGCTTTTCTATGCCGGACAGAAGAAGATCACGCGGCTGCCGCAGCGCACGGCGATCGTCGCCTTTTCCGCCGACGAGGTCTATGCCATTGCCGAGCTGATCCGCCGCCAGCGCGGCGGGGCGGCTGTCGTGCTCGGGGCGCTCAGCCCGCGGACCCGCAATGCGCAGGTCGGCCTCTATCAGGAGGGCGATGTCGAATATCTCGTCGCCACCGATGCGATCGGCATGGGGCTCAACCTCGATGTCGACCATGTGGCCTTCGCCCAGGATCGCAAGTTCGACGGCTATCAGTTCCGCAATCTCAATCCCGGCGAACTTGGCCAGATCGCCGGCCGCGCCGGGCGTCACCTGAAGGACGGCACGTTCGGGGTCACCGGACGCGTCGATCCCTTCGAGGAGGAGCTGGTCGAGCGGCTGGAGGGGCATGAATTCGACAGCGTCAAGGTGCTGCAATGGCGCACGGCGAAGTTCGATTTTTCCTCGATCGGCGCGCTGCAGCGAAGTCTCGAGGCAGCGCCTCGCGTCGAAGGGCTGACCAGAGCGCTGCCGGCGATCGACCAGCAGGCGCTGGAGTTCCTGGCGCGTTATCCGGAGGTGAGAGATCTCGCCGATACGCCGGCGCGCGTCGAAACGTTGTGGGAAGCCTGTGCCCTTCCCGACTATCGCCGTATCACGCCGGCCCAGCATGCCGACCTCATCCAGAGCCTGTTCTTCGATCTCGTCCGGCACGGAACGGTCAACGAGGATTTCATGGCCCAGCAGGTCCGCCGCGCCGACCGGACCGACGGCGAAATCGATACCTTGTCCGCGAGGATTGCCCAGATCCGGACATGGACTTATGTATCGAACCGGCCGGGTTGGCTTGCCGATCCGACACACTGGCAAGAAAAGACACGGGAAATCGAAGACCGATTGTCCGATGCGCTACATGAACGGTTGACGAAACGCTTTGTTGATCGCAGGACATCTGTGCTCATGAAGCGCTTGAGAGAGAATGCGATGTTGGAAGCTGAAATCAGTGTAAACGGCGATGTCTTCGTTGAAGGGCATCCTATGGGACAACTCGCCGGTTTCCGGTTCACGCCCATCTCGGGTGCCGAAGGTCCCGACGCGAAGGCCGTCGAGGCTGCCGCACACAAGGCGCTCGCTCTGGAATTCGAGGCCCGTGCCGCGCGCCTGCATGCTGCCGGCAATGGCGATCTGGCGATCAGCGCCGACGGTCTGGTGCGCTGGCTCGGCGATCCGGTGGCCCGGCTCACCGGCAGCGATCACATGCTGCATCCGCGCGTGATCCTGCTGGCCGATGAGCAGCTGACCGGCAATGCCCGCGAGCACGTCGTCGCCCGTATCGAGCGCTTCGTCAATCACCACATCTCGACCGTGCTCAAGCCGCTCGACGATCTGTCGCGCGCCGAAGACCTGCAGGGCCTTGCCAAGGGTCTTGCCTATCAGCTCGTCGAGAATCTCGGCGTGCTGTTCCGGCGCGACGTGTCCGACGACGTCAAGTCGCTCGACCAGGATGCCCGTGCCTCGATGCGCCGCTACGGCGTTCGTTTCGGCGCCTATCACATCTTCATGCCGGCGCTTCTGAAGCCCGCGCCGGCCGAACTCATCACGCTGCTCTGGGCGTTGAAGAATGATGGGCTCGACAAGCCCGGTTACGGCGATCTCATTCCGGTGCTCGCCGCCGGCCGCACCTCGGTGGTGACCGATCCCGGCTTCGAGCGTATGTTCTACAAGCTGGCCGGCTTCCGTTTCCTCGGAAAGCGCGCCGTGCGCATCGATATTCTCGAGCGCCTGGCCGATCTCATCCGTCCGCTCCTGCAGTGGAAGCCCGGCACGACGCCGCGTCCGGAGGGCGCGTATGACGGCCGCCGGTTCACCACGACGACCGCCATGCTGTCGATCCTCGGCGCCACGCCGGACGACATGGAAGAAATCCTCAAGGGCCTCGGCTACCGCGCCGACAGCGTCAGTGCAGAGGAGGCAGAAGCCTTCCTGTCGTCCCAGTCGGCCCCGGCGCCGTCGGACGGCGAGAAGCCCGCCGCTGAGGCAGAGGCGTCCGCCGAGCAGGCTGACGCCGAAGGCGCTGCAGACGACAGCGCCGCCGCGGAAGAGCCGAGCGCGGACGTGACCGCTGGCGAAGCTGCGACGGAGACGCCGGCTGCCTCGGACGCCGATGCATCCGTCCCGGCCGAGGCCGCAGAGGCAGTTGCTGCCGAACCGAAGCCCGTGCTGCTCTGGCGGCCGGGCGGTCGCTCGGACAATCAGCGCGGTGCGCGTCCGGCGGGCGACCGTCAGCGCAGCGGCCATCGCGGCCCCAATCGCGGTCCGTCCGAAGGACAGGCCGAGGGCAAGCGTGACGAACGTCGCCGCGACGGCGAAGGTGGCAAAGGTCGTCCGAAGGATGGCGGCCGTGGCGGCTTCGGCAACAAGGGCGATCGTTCCGAGCGCCCGGAGCGTGGCGAACGCAAGGATCGGCCGAACCGCGACGCAACGCCGCAGTCGGCCCGTTTCGAGGCCAAGCCTCCGCGCAAGGAGAAGCCGATCGATCCGGACTCGCCCTTTGCCAAGCTTGCCGCTCTCAAGGAGCAGATGAAGAAGTAAGATGGACGAGAAGGGGCCACAAAGCGGTTCGCGGCAGCGCATCGACAAGTGGCTCTTCTTCGCCCGGATTTCCAAGTCCCGCTCGCTTGCCCAGGATCGTGTAACCGGCGGGCATGTTCGCATAAACGGCCAAACCGTGCGTCAATCCAGTCACTTGGTGGGTCCCGGGGACCGGATCGAGGTGGCCATGCCGCAACGCGATCTGGTCCTGCTCGTGGTCAAAGCCGGCGAGCGGCGCGGACCTTATGAGGAGGCGCGGCTGCTTTACCAGGATCTGACGCCGCCGCCCTCCGAAGACAGCCACCTCGGGCCGCTCGATCAGGCTGTTCGGGTTCGCGGATCCGGCCGCCCGACCAAGAAGGAAAGGCGGGCGATCGACCGGCTTCAGCCTGGCAAGGACTGGTCAGCCGATTAGAAACCTATGCGCTGCCATGGCTATTTTCAGAACTGTTTATCCTTGCTATAGGCCCGAGAACACAGTAGCTGACGTCCTGTCCGGCCAACTTCACGCTGCCCGTCAATCGGTGGTCTGCGGTCTTTCAAGGGATCGCGAGGAGGCGGACGCGAGGCTCGTCTGCGCAGAAACAAGACCCTGGAGTGCCGCATGACTTATATAGTCACTGACAACTGTATCCGCTGCAAGTACACCGATTGCGTTGAGGTGTGCCCGGTCGACTGTTTCTACGAAGGCGAAAATTTCCTCGTCATTCATCCTGACGAGTGCATCGACTGTGGTGTCTGCGAGCCGGAATGTCCCGCCGAGGCGATCAAGCCGGACACCGAGCCGGGGCTCGACAAGTGGCTCCAGATCAATACCGAATACGCCAAGATCTGGCCGAACATCACCGTCAAGCGGGATCCGTTGCCGGAGGCGAAGGAAATGGACGGCGTTCCCGGCAAGTTCGACAAGTATTTCTCGCCGAAGCCCGGCAGCGGCGATTGACGGTCGGGGCGGCTGATCTCCAAGGGTCCGCCGCCGCCGATACAGCACCGTGGCGGGCGCACCGCCAATGAAAGCGCCCCATTGGGACGCGGTCAGCCACATTGTGGCGGTGCGGCAGTAAAATATTGATTTCCTCAGATTTTTGTGGT
>DAIMJJ010000103.1:0-14185 GCA_036722275.1 Rhizobium sp.
CAGAGCCGACCCCGCCCATAACACGCGCATGTCACGCGGGTTTTCTGATGTCGGCTTTCGGGACTTCGAGCTCCTCGGATGTCCCCCAACTTGAAAGCCATGCAGTTACAGCGTCGTGCGAGGCAAACAGCTCCAGATTCTCACTCTCCATCCCGTCGAGATAATCAATAAGAGCTTCCGCTGCGATTTCAGAGGCATCGCGGCTGACTTTGCGCGAGAGAGCGTCGAGCCGTTCCTTGACCTCCGCAGGCACGCGGACCGAAGCACCATGTTTCATGATCTGGCTCCTGTTCGACTTGACGTCATAATATCAATCCAGATGATGGGGCGCAAACGACAATGGTGCCCCATGACCCCACCGACCTACACCCCCTATGCCAGCGGAACCACCAAACCGTTCTCCATCGGCCTCTCGGCGCTTGATCCCCGCCGCTGGATAGAGCCGGACGAGGATCTGGGGCGCTATCTCGATGAGAAGAAGAGGCTTGAGGTCGAGCATTACCATGACATCTTCCGCGCCGCGTCCGAGAGCCTGGACGCACAGCGGGAATGTCTGGACCTGCTCGTCCAGCATCTCCTGGAAAGCCACGGCGACCGCTACAGCCGCTCGGGCGACCGCATGACCATGGCCGGCCATTCAGTCGACCTCGAAGACGAGACCCGCCCGCCGCTGCTGCGGGCCGGATCGCTGATCGAGGACGACCTGGTGATCCTGCGCAAGAAGGACAAAGGCTGGACGATCATCGCCGCGCACCTGGCCTTCCCCTCCTCCTGGTCGCTGGCGGACAAGTTCATGCGGCCAATGGCCGAAGTCCACGGCCATGTTCCTGGCTTTGAAGGCGGCACGCGAAACGACACGATCATCAACCGGGTCTTCGACAATCTGCAGCCCGACCTGCCGGCCGAACGCTTCAACTGGTCGATCAACTGGCGCTACGCGCTCTATCACCCCGTCAGCATCCGTCCGGCAACCGACCCGGCATCGACCGGTCTCGACCCGCGTTCGGCCTTCGTCCGCGTCGAGCGGCAAACGCTGCGCAAGCTGCCGCAGACGGGCGACCTCGTTTTCACCATCCGCATCTATCTCGACCCGGTCGCGGCCTTCGAGCGGCATCCCGACGGGCGAAGGCTGGCGGAAGGTCTTGCCGCCCAGCTGGAGGGGATGACGGACGCCCAGATCGACTACAAGGGGCTCGCGGAAAAGCGCGACGCGCTGGTCCAGTGCCTGCGCGCCGGTGTTTATGCCTGAGAATCCGTGTGCGGTGAGCGCCCGGAGCGAAAAGCGCCCTTTATTGTGTCAGGGTTTTATGATCTAGAACCGCCGGTATCCGCGGGCCTGCCCCGCATTGCAAGGAGAAGGAAATGACCAAGGAAACCTATCCGGTATATGGCGAGATCACCGGCCCGATCGTCATGATCGGCTTCGGCTCGATCGGCCGTGGAACACTGCCCCTGATCGAACGTCACTTCAAGTTCGACAAGAGCCGGATGGTGGTCATCGATCCCCGCAACGACGAGGCCGAGCTTCTGGCCAAGCACGGCGTCAAGCATATCCAGGCCCATGTCACCAAGGACAACTACAAGAAGCTCCTGAAGCCGCTCCTGACCGAAGGCGCGGGCCAGGGCTTTCTCGTCAACCTGTCGGTCGACACCGGCTCGGTCGATCTGATGAAGTTCTGCCGCAAGCTCGACGTTCTCTACATCGACACCGTCGTCGAGCCCTGGCTCGGCTTCTACTTCGACAAGAACATGAAGAACTCGGAGCGCACCAACTATGCGCTGCGCGAAACCCTGCGCGCCGAGAAGAACAAGAACCCCGGTGGCACCACCGCCGTGTCGACCTGCGGCGCAAACCCGGGCATGGTCTCGTGGTTCGTCAAGCAGGCGCTCGTCAATCTCGCCAATGAAACCGGCGTGAAGTTCGAAGAGCCGACCGCCGACGATCGCGAAGGCTGGGCCAAGCTGATGAAGAAGCTCGGCGTCAAGGGCGTCCATATTGCCGAGCGTGACACCCAGCGCACCAAGAACCCGAAGCCGCTCAACGTCTTCTGGAACACCTGGTCGGTCGACGGCTTCATCTCCGAAGGCCTGCAGCCGGCCGAGCTTGGCTGGGGCACCCACGAAAACTGGATGCCGAAGAACGGCAAGAAGCACAAGAAGGGCTGCAAGGCCGCGATCTACCTCGAGCAGCCGGGTGCCAACACCCGTGTTCGCACCTGGTGCCCGACGCCCGGTCCGCAGTACGGCTTCCTCGTCACCCACAACGAGTCGATCTCGATTGCCGACTACTACACCGTGCGCGACAAGGATGGCGAGGTCACCTACCGCCCGACCTGCCACTACGCCTATCACCCGGCCAACGACGCCGTGCTGTCGCTGCACGAAATGTTCGGCAATGGCGGTAATGCCCAGCCGGTGCTTCACGTCCTTGATGAGAACGAACTCGTCGACGGCATCGACGAACTCGGCGTGCTGCTCTACGGCCACGAGAAGAACGCCTACTGGTATGGCTCGCGCCTGTCGCTCGAGGAAACTCGCCGCATCGCGCCTTACCAGAATGCCACCGGCCTGCAGGTGAGCTCGGCGGTTCTCGCCGGCATGGTCTGGGCCGTCGAGAACCCGAAGGCCGGCATCGTCGAGGCTGACGAGATGGACTACAAGCGCTGCCTCGAAGTGCAGTCGCCCTATCTCGGCCCGGTCGAAGGCCACTACACCGACTGGACCCCGCTCGACGGTCGCCCGGGCCTCTTCCCGGAAGACATCGACACCAAGGATCCCTGGCAGTTCAAGAACATCCTCGTTCGCTGATTCGCCACGACGCGATGACCAGAACGCCCGCCGTCCCCGGACGGCGGGCGTTCTGTTGCCAAATGTCAATAAGTCGCTGCCAATCCTGGATATCTCGGGACAGTGACCGGCTGCGGCCTTGCTTTCACCATGCCTTCGCGGCATGGTTTGGCGCAGTTGACCGGAGCGCTGGGATGCGCCCCGACGGACACGAAAATGCGGAGACGGCGATGAAGATCAGGTCCATTCTTACTGTGCTGGCATGCTCGGCGACGCTCGCCGCCTGCTCTTCAAGCGGCGGCCCGCGGCCACTGCCGCCGGTCAATCAGGGTCCGACGGTGGATGGCGCGTGGGTGGATCCGAACGGCATCGTTTCGACCTTCCAGGCCGGCACCTTCACCACCCGCACCACCGACAGCAACCAATTGCTCGCCTCGGGCACCTACACCATGGTTTCCGACCGCCTGGTCGAGATCAACATGACTTCGCTGGTGCGCAACACCCAGTCCAAGGTCAATTGCGCCATGGTCACGCCGAACCAGCTGAACTGCACCTCCGACACCGGCGCACAGTTCTCGCTCGCCCGCCGCGCCTGAGCACCACGCGCCAATGATCTGCCACCGGCCGCCCAGGATGCGGCCGGTCTGCCTTCCGGTGCGGCCCCTCTACCGGCCGCGGCAAGGATTCCTCTTGCAGTCCTTGGCGCTTGATGAAAACATCTCGACCAGAGATTTTGTGACGCCGCGGTCCTGCCGAAGGCAGACCCGGTCCTATTGCCAAAACAGGAGATAAGCGATGTTGAAACACCTTCGGTCCGGCCTTCTGAGCGCCACGGTGCTCGCATTCTCGGCGGGCGCCGCCTTCGCTGACTTCGAGCTCAACATCCTGCACACCAACGACTTCCACTCGCGCATCGAGGCGATCAACAAGTATGATTCGACCTGCTCGGCGGAAGAGGCCGGCAAGAACGAGTGCTTCGGCGGCATCGCCCGCATGAAGACCGCGATCGACAGCCGCAAGGCCGAGCTGAAGGACGCCAACGTGCTCGTGCTCGATGCCGGCGACCAGTTCCAGGGCTCGCTGTTCTACACCACCTACAAGAGCGCACCGATCGCCGAGTTCATGAATGGCATCGGCTATGACGCCATGGCGATCGGCAACCACGAGTTCGACGACGGTCCGGAAGAACTTGCCCGCTTCATCGACGCGCTGAAGTTCCCGATGGTCTCGGGCAACGTCCTGGCCGGCCTCAGCACGCCGATCGCCGACAAGTACAAGCCCCACATCATCAAGGAATTCGGCGCCGACAAGGTGGCGATTGTTTCGGTGCTAGCCACCGACACCGACGAAACCTCCTCGCCCGGCGACGACGTGCTGTTCATCGACGAGATCGGCTATCTCAAGGATGCCGTAAAGGAGATCGAGGCGGCCGGCGTCAACAAGATCGTGCTTCTTTCGCATGTCGGCTATGTCAAGGATCAGGAAATCGCCAAGGCGGTCGACGGCATCGATGTGATCGTCGGCGGTCACAGCCATACGCTGCTGTCCTCCACGGACGAGAAGGCCGCCGGCCCCTATCCGACGCTGGTCAAGAACCCCTCGGGCAAGGACGTGCCGATCGTCACCGCCTATGCCTATTCGAAATATCTCGGCGACCTGAAGGTCGTGTTTGATGACGCCGGTGCGGTCAAGACTGCGGAAGGCGCACCGAAGCTGCTCGACGCCTCGGTCACGCCGGATGCCGCCTACACGGCCAAGGTGGCCGAACTCGGCGCGCCGATCGAAGAGCTGAAGAAGAAGGAAATCGGCGAGACCGCCGCGGTGATCGACGGCTCGCGCGAGGTCTGCCGCGCCGCCGAGTGCTCGATGGGCAATCTGGTTGCCGATGCCATGGTCGACCGCGTCAAGGATCAGGGCGTGACGATCGCCATCCAGAACGGCGGCGGTCTGCGCGCATCGATCGATGCCGGTACTGTCACCATGGGCGAGGCACTGACCGTGCTGCCCTTCCAGAACACGCTCGCCACCTTCAAGCTCAAAGGCTCTGACATCGTCGCCGCCCTGGAAAACGGCCTTAGCCAGATCGAGGAAGGCGCCGGTCGCTTCCCGCAGGTCTCTGGTCTGAAATACACCTTCGACAAGACGAAGCCGGCCGGCAGCCGTGTCGTCTCCGTCGAGGTGAAGGACGGCGACGGCTTCGTCGCGCTTGATCCGGAAAAGCTCTACGGCGTCGCCACCAACAACTACATGCGCGCCGGGGGCGACGGCTACAAGATCTTCGCCTCGGCCGGCCAGAACGCCTACGATTTCGGCCCGGGCCTCGAAACCGTGCTGGCGGACTACATCGCCAAGAACAGCCCGTACAAGCCCTATACCGACGGCCGCATCGCGGAAGTATCCGGCGCTGCTCCGGCTGCGGCCGCGGAAACCCCGGCTGCCACGACCGCGCCGGCCGCCGCCGAAGCGGTCGCTGCCGCCGCGAAGAAGTACACGGTCAGCCTGGGCGACAGCCTGTGGAAGATCGCTGTCGCCACCTATGGCGACGGCATGCTGTGGACCAAGATCGCCGAAGCCAACAAGCTGAAGAACCCGAACCTGATCGGTGTCGGCGAAGAGCTGGAACTGCCCGCCAAGTAAGGCGCATTGACTGAAGCGTGGAGCCGGCCGGGGTTTTCCCGGGCCGGCTCTTTCTTTGCCCGGTCTTGGCCGGCGGGGCCGATGCCCTCCGCCGAAGCCGGTTTTCGTCGTGTCAAGGGCAGACGGCGAAACGCGATCTTCTGGCTCCGTTGAAACGAGCCGCCTGACAGTCAGGCCATTCGGGCCACTTCAGCCAACAGAATGCTTCAATAGCACCCGGAAACCCTCTAAGAGATGATCCTGTCGGTGCTCTCCATCGTAATGGATATCGAGCAATACCATCAGGATTTTGAAATGACCGTTGACATGTCCCATCTGCCCGCCAACCACCCGCCCGTCCGCTTCGGCAAGGTCGGCGTTCTGCTCGTCAACCTCGGAACCCCCGACGGCACCGACTATACGTCGATGCGGCGCTACCTGCGGGAATTCCTGATGGACAAGCGCGTGATCGAATGGTCGCCGTGGAAATGGTACCCGATCCTGTTCGGCATCGTACTGAACACGCGTCCGCAGAAGGTCGGCAAGGCCTATGAGGAAATCTGGAACAAGGACAAGGACGAGAGCTATCTGCGCACCTATACGCGCAGCCAGGCCGAGCTCATGGCCGAAGCGCTGAAGGATTATCCGAACGTCATCGTCGACTGGGCCATGCGCTACGGCCAGCCCTCCATCGCCTCAAAGATCGATGCGCTGCACGCCGCCGGCTGCGAGAAGATCCTGCTTTTCCCGCTCTATCCGCAATATGCCGCCTCGACGACCGCCACCGTCAACGACAAGGCTTTCGAGCATCTGATGAAGATGCGCTGGCAGCCGGCGATCCGCACGGTTCCGCCCTATCACGACGATCCCGCCTATATCGATGCCCTGGCGGTTTCCGTCGAAAAGAAGCTTGCCACCCTCGACTGGGAGCCTGAGCTGCTCATCACCTCGTTTCACGGCATCCCGCAGTCCTATTTCAAGCAGGGCGATCCCTATCACTGCCATTGCATGAAGACCGGTCGACTGCTGCGCGAACGCCTCGGCCTGCCGAAGGAGAAGTTCATGGTGACCTTCCAGTCCCGCTTCGGACCGGAGGAATGGCTTCAGCCCTACACTGACAAGACGATGGAGAAGCTCGCCAAGGACGGCGTGAAGCGCATTGCCATCATGAACCCGGGCTTCGTCTCCGACTGCCTGGAAACGCTGGAGGAGATCGCCGGCGAAGCGGGCGAGATCTTCCACCACAATGGCGGGGAGAAGTTCGTGCACATTCCCTGCCTGAACGACAGCCCCGAAGGCATGGGCGTACTGGAAACGGTGGTGCGCCGCGAACTCCAGGGCTGGGTCTGAGTCTCCGGACATCCCGCCGTGTGCCTTCCGGCGCACGGCCTTTCGCGAGCGTGATCAGCAGCAAAGGCGGCCGATCGACGGCCCCGCGTCCGTGAATGTGACGTATGCGCCGCAACTCTGAAAAGAAGTCAGGCCATCCGCACGCCGGCACTGATCTTTCGCCTGGCGTAAAAGTCCTGTTCAAAAAATAGTCACAATTCAGCAGCTTGCGCGACGGCGCAGCACACCAGCTGCATCAATTTTCATCAGCCCTCGGTTGCATTCTCACTTATTTAGGCGCCGCTTCCGTAGCGTAAGCCATTGGTTTCGAAAGCATTTTCTTCGAGGCGTCCTGACAGGATTAACACTAATTTAAGCGGCCACTCCTAGCTTTAGTAAAGAGAAGGAGAGACGCATGGCTAAACTGACCTTTTTTCTGGCCACCACGATGTTGGCATTGCCCATGACGCAGGCACTGGCCCAGACGCCCGAACCCAATGTGAAGGCACTGGTCAGCCCGGCCGTGATGGACGAAATGCGCAAGCTGATCGATTCGGACATCGTCCAGATCTCGATCAAGGCGCAGAACCAGCAGCATCAGAAGCTGCCGCAAGCCGAAATCGATGCGCTCGATACCCAGTGGCGCGCTGAACGCGAAAAGGATGACAAACCGCTGATCGCAGCGACGCTGTCCAACCCGCTCTCGGTCTATCTCGCCCGTATTCAAGGACGCTCGCTTGGCCTTTATGCCGAGATCTTCGTGATGGACCAGAACGGCCTCAATGTCGGCCAGAGCTCGGTCACCAGCGATTTCTGGCAGGGCGACGAAGACAAGTTCCAGAAGACCTTCAACGTCTCGCCCGATGCGGTGTTCATCGACGCAGCCGAATGGGACGACGAGGCCAAGATCTGGCGCGGCCAGGTGAGCTTCACTGTCACCGACACCGAAAAGAAGCCGATCGGCGCCGTCACCATGGAACTCAATCTGACCGAACTGGAACGGCGCACCGCCGCCGGCATCTGAGATCGAGCGACACGGGCGCGGGTCGCGCGATCGCAGCCGGGAGAGTTGACACCGCTTTGATCGCCGGCCGGAGAAACAAACAGGATAGACCATGATCAAGAACATTTCCGTCAGCGCCAAGGGATTTGCGGCCTTCGGCATCCTGGCCGTTATCGCCATCGGGGCGTCCGGCTTCATCTACACCCGCGCCACGACGGCTACAGCGCTCGTCGAGAACAAGCTCGTCATGGACCAGCTGCTGAGCAAGACTTCGGAACTGTCCGACGACATGGTCCAGTCCAACCTCGCGCTGAAGAATTTCCTGCTGACCGGCAACCGTGACTTCGTCAAGGAACTCGAACAGTGGACGACGAAGATCGACGGCGGCCTGCCGGCCCTGGAAAAACTGTTCGAGGCTGAGGCAGCAGGCGAGCTTCCGGCATTGAAGGAGGCGCTCGCCAATCTCGATGCATGGCGCAAGACGGTGGCCGACCGGCAAATCCTGCTGATGCGCGATCCGATGACCGTGGAACTCGCCCGCGCGATCGAACTGACCGGTGACGGCAGCAGGATCATATCCGACTTCAACGGCCATCTGAAGACCGCCATGAGCGGACTGACCCAGCGGGCCGAGCAGGCATCGCAGGACCAGAAGGCCGCCCTCACCAGCGTCGAATTCGTGAGCCTCATGGCGTCTGCCGTGGTGGCGCTGATGGCAGCGCTCATGGGCTTCCTCAACTTCCAGCTCGTCTCACGCCCGCTGACCCGCCTTGCCCATGTCACCTCGCGGCTGGCCAATGGCGATCTTAACGTGACGATCGACAAGGGCGGCAGGGACGAAATCGGCCAGATGGCCGAATCCATGCAGGTCTTCCGCGAGGCCGCCATCGCCAACCAGCGCCTGCAGGCAGAGGCCGAAGAAAGCCGGGCGCATGCCGAGGCCGACCGCATCGCCACCCAGAAGCGCGCCGAGGCCGAGGCCGCGGAACGCCTGCGCATCGCGACCTCAGGTCTCGCCCATGGCCTGAAGCGGCTCGCCGCCGGCGAACTCTCCTTCCAGCTGGAAGAAGCATTCGCCCCCGACTTCGAGGCCCTGCGTCACGACTTCAACCAGTCGGTCCGCCAGCTGAACGCGACACTCGGCGCGATCACCGAGAGCGTGGCGACGATGGAGACCGGGACGCAGGAAATCGCCTCGGGCACCGACCACCTGTCGAAGCGCACCGAACAGCAGGCTGCGGCCCTGGAGCAGACCGCCGCCGCCGTCGAGGAAATCACCGCCAACGTCCAGAACTCGACGAAGCGCACGGAAGAAGCCCGCTCGGTCGCCTCCCGCGCCAACTCGTCGGCCAACCAGTCTTCTGAGGTCGTGAGCCGCGCCGAAGAGGCCATGCGCAAGATCGAGGAGAGCTCGCGCCAGATCTCCAACATCATCGGCGTGATCGACGAAATTGCCTTCCAGACCAACCTTCTGGCGCTCAATGCCGGTGTCGAGGCAGCCCGCGCCGGTGAGGCGGGCAAAGGTTTTGCCGTCGTCGCTCAAGAAGTGCGCGAACTCGCCCAGCGCTCGGCCAATGCGGCAAAGGAAATCAAGGCACTGATCCACAACTCGACGACGGAAGTCTCGAGCGGTGTCGACCTGGTTCGCCAGGCAAGCGAAGCGCTGCGCACCATCGGCGCCTTCATCGCCGACATGAACACCCACATGGACGCGATCGCCATCTCCGCCAAGGAGCAGTCGACCGGCCTGTCCGAAGTCAACCAGGCCGTCAACCAGATGGACCAGACCACCCAGCAGAACGCCGCCATGGTCGAGGAATCCAATGCCGCTTCGGCAGCGCTCGCCAACGAGGCGGCCAAGCTTCGCGCCCTGATCTCGCAGTTCAGCGTCACCGTCAGCGGCACGAGCCAGGCCTCGGCGCTGAGGACGACGGCACGGGCCATGGCCGAGCCGAGCCGGTCCGCTCAAGCGCGCTCCATGCCGCAGTCTGCGCCCGCACGGACGAGTGCCCCTGCCTTGCGCAGCCATGGCAATGCCGCCGTCGCCAACGACAGCTGGGAAGAATTCTAAGGTCAAGCGCCGCTGGCGAAACAGCCGAAGTTCAAACCGAAAGGGCCGTGCGGGCAATCCGCGCGGCCTCTTCTTTTGACGAGCGCTTCCGGCCGGTCAATGATGCCGCTTCCTTCTAGGGACCTCTGTGGAGGCCTTCCGTTTCCGATTTAGCCCCGCTCTCATCTTGCCAAGCGCCGCGACATCGCCCACTTGTAGCTCAGTCGGCGTCTCGTCTGCCGCGGTCTAAGGGGAGTGTTCCATGTCATTTGCAGGTCCCGACATTGTCGTCATCGCGCTCGTCGCGCTGGTCATCCTGGTCCTCTTCGCCGGTATCAAGACGGTGCCCCAAGGCTACCGCTACACGATCGAACGGTTCGGCCGCTATACCCGCACGCTGGAGCCGGGCCTCAATCTGATAATCCCCTTCATCGAGCGCATCGGTTCGAAGCTGAACGTGATGGAACAGGTGCTCGACGTTCCGACCCAGGAGGTCATCACCAAGGACAATGCCAGCGTCTCCGCGGATGCCGTCGCCTTCTACCAGATCCTCAATGCCGCCCAGGCCGCCTACCAGGTGGCGGATCTCGAAAACGCGATCCTCAATCTGACCATGACCAATATCCGCTCGGTCATGGGCTCGATGGACCTCGATGAGCTTCTCTCCAACCGCGAGGCGATTAACGACCGGCTGCTCAAGGTCGTCGATGAGGCTGTCGGTCCGTGGGGCATCAAGGTCACCCGCGTGGAGATCAAAGACATCCAACCGCCGAAGGACCTGGTCGACGCCATGGCGCGCCAGATGAAGGCGGAGCGCGAGAAGCGTGCGCAGGTTCTGGAGGCCGAGGGCCTGCGCAACGCGCAGATCCTCAAGGCGGAAGGCGCAAAGCAGGCCGCGATCCTGCAGGCCGAAGGTCAGCGCGAGGCCGCCTATCGCGAGGCCGAAGCCCGCGAGCGCCTGGCCGAGGCCGAAGCCAAGGCGACGCAGTTCGTCTCCCAGGCGATCGCCGCCGGCGACGTCAATGCAATCAACTACTTCGTGGCGCAGAAATACACCGAAGCCATGGCCGCGATCGGCACGGCGTCCAACGCCAAGATCGTGCTGATGCCGATGGAATCGGCCAGCCTGATCGGCTCGCTCGGCGGTATCGGCGCGATCGCGCGCGAGGTCTTCGGCGATCAGACGACGAGCGCTCGGCCGCGTCCGGCCCCGACAAGCCCGGCCGTCCGCACCACGCCGGCGGTCAATCCCTTCGCTCCCAACCAGGAGAATTGATCGATGCTGGCGCGTGTGGCCACTGAACTCGGACCCTGGAGCTGGTGGCTGCTCGGCCTGCTGCTGCTGGCCGCCGAGCTCCTGCTCCCGGGCGTCTTTCTCGTCTGGATCGGCATCGGTGCGATTGCCACCGGCATTCTCTCGCTTCTCTTGTGGGAAAGCGCTCTCTGGGGCTGGCAGATCCAGTTTCTGGTGTTCGCCGCCCTCGCTGTGGCCGCCACCCTGCTCGGCCGCCGTCTTCTGTCACGGGCCGATCTGGCGACCGACGAGCCGCTGCTCAACCAGCGGGGCGCGAGCCTCGTCGGGCGAACAGCAACGCTTCAGGAGCCGATCGCGGAGGGGCGCGGCCGCATCCGCCTGGACGACACCTATTGGCCGGTACTCGGGCCAGACCTTGCGGTCGGCACCCGGGTCCGGGTCGTCTCCTGGAATGGACGGGATTTACGGGTGGAGGTTGCCTGATCAGGCAACCCCGATCCGCAGCAGGTCGTGGAAGTGGACGATGCCGAGCGGCGTGCCGTCTTCCTCGGTCACGAACAGGGCCGAGATGTTGTGCTGGTTGAGAATGGCCATGGCGCTGGTCGCCAGCATGGTCGAATTGACCGTCTTCGGATTGCGCGTCATGACGTCGTCCACGCGCATTTCGCCGAGGCTGACCGTCAGGTGACGGGCAATGTCGCCGTCGGTGACGATGCCGCAAAGCTTGCCGGCATCATCAATCACACCGACGCAGCCGAAACGCTTCATCGACAGCACCGTGATGGCCTCCGGCATACCCGTTCCGACCGGCACGAGCGGAATGCTGTCGCCGGTGTGCATGATGTCGGACACGTGGCTGAGCATGGCGCCGAGCTTGCCGCCCGGATGGAAGGTACGGAAATCATGGGCGGTGAAGCCGCGGGCTTCGAGGAGCGCGATCGCGATTGCGTCGCCCATCGCCAGCTGCATGATCGTCGACGTCGTCGGCGCAAGACCGTGCGGGCAGGCTTCCTGCTCCTTCGGCAGCAGGAGAACGATATCGGCTTCCCGCGCCAGCGTCGATGTTGCCCCGGAGGTCAGCGCGATCAGCGGAATGGAGAAACGGCGCGAATAGGACAGGATACCGTGCAGCTCGGTGCTCTCGCCGCTCCAGGACATGGCAAGGATCACGTCATCACGTGCGATCATGCCGAGGTCGCCGTGATTGGCTTCGACCGGATGCACGAAGAAGGACGGCGTGCCGGTCGAGGCAAAGGTCGCGGCAAGCTTGGTGCCGATATGCCCGCTCTTGCCCACGCCGGTCACGATCACCCGGCCGGAAATCCCGCCGATGACCTTGATGGCGTTGCAGAAGGGACCCGCGAGGCTGCCCGTCAGGGCCTGTTCCAAGGCACCGAGCCCAGCTCTCTCGGTTGACACAACACGAAGAGCCGATTCGATGGCTCCGGCTTCGACGAGATTTACAGCGCGTTTGATCATGTCGGATCCTTACTGCTTTTGCTTTTGCATGTCCACAATATGACGCCTCTTCCTCCCGAAGCGTCATGTCATGCACAGCAAAGACGGCGAAAAACCGCCCGATGTGACCACCCGCTCCCATTTTCAGCAAACACCGTCATGGCAACCAAACGTTAACCACAAGGCTTTACCTTTGGGTAAGCATTTCAGTCTTGCCGGGCGAAGTCCAGATGGTTCACAACACAATGACCGAAGCGGGAGAGGCGCGCCGCCGAAAGCGTGCGCTGTCGGCAGGTCTTCTGACCTGCGGGCTAATCGGTCTTGCCATACCGGCGGCTGCCCAGTCGCTGACACCGACGACCACCTGGACGCCCCTGCCGGGCAAGAGCCGCACCAACACCACCAATACGACCGACACGACGACCCAGCCGACGACGGGCGCAACGGTCCAGACCGGCCAGGCGGTCGATCCGACGACCACCGCCACGACCGGCAATGCCGATGGAACGGTTCCACCGGTCCAGGGCGCAGACGTCGCCGATCCGGACCTCGAGGTCGATCCCAACGCCCAGCCGCTCGATTTCGGCCGGCAGAACCTGCGCGAGACCACGCTGGATGACCCGACGGCGCTCAGGACCCGGCGCGATGCCGTCACCGACGGCGTGCGGCTCGGCACCATGGTGTTGCGTCCCTCGATCTCCGAAAAGCTCGTGCACGAACGCTCCAATTCCGGCGGCGATCGCACCGCACGCACATTCTCCGAAACGGGCCTTAAGGGCAGCCTCACCTCCGACTGGTCGCGGCATGAGCTAACGATCGGCGGCGAAGGCTATTGGCAGAAGAATCTCTCCGGCGACGGAGCCACCGATCCGCGCGCCAATATCAATGCCGACCTTCGCCTCGATCTTGCCGACGACACCGTTGCCCGCATCAAGGGCGGCTATGCCTTCAGCCGTGAGGACAGCGATGATCCGAACGCGGTATCGGGGGCGTCCGTCCAGTCCGGCATTCACCAGTATTCCGGCGGCGTCTCGGTGGAACATGATTTCGGGCGCCTCCGCGGCACGATTGCCGCCGACGTCACGCGCTGGCAGTACTCCGATGCCGAACTGTCCGACGGCAGCAGCCTGGCGCTCAGCGACCGCAATCGCTGGTCCGGCGAACTGCGGGGCCGTGTCGGCTATGAGATTTCGCCGGCGCTGACGCCCTTTGTCGAGGTCGCCATCGGCAAGATCACCTATGACCAGGAGCGTGATACCTCGGGCTATGCCCGCTCCGCCGACACCTATGGGGCGAAGGCGGGCGTCGCCGTCGATTTCGGCGACAAGCTGAAGGGTGAGCTCGGTCTCGGTTATGAGCGACAGCGCTTCGAGGACGCCCGGCTCGACGATCTCGCAGCGGTCACGATCGACGGCAATGTTACCTGGTCGCCCCGACAGGGATCGGATGTCGACCTCGGGCTTTCGACGACAATCGATCCCTCGACCACCGCGGGCCTCAACGGCTCGGTGATCTACGCGCTGAATTCCGCAGTCAAACACGAGCTGCGCAGCAATCTGGCGCTTCGCCTGTCCAACAGCGTCGAATGGACGAAGTACCCGGACGGCACCTCATCGACGGATTCGCTCACCTATACGACGGGCGCCGGACTGACCTGGAGCATCAACCGCTATCTCGAACTGACGAC
>DAIMJJ010000104.1:0-14144 GCA_036722275.1 Rhizobium sp.
TACTTCTCCATGAGCTCGAAGGTGACATCGACGTTGCCCGTGCGCTTGAAGACCTCGACGCCGGAGTCGATACGGCCGACTTTCTGGAGATTGCTGATGATCTCACCATTCTGCGCGTACATGATCACGAAGCTGTGCCGCGGCGTCCAATAGACGATATCGCCCACCTCATAGCCGCTGGTGCCCGCCTCGTGCGCTGGCAGTGCATCGGGGAAGCGGTAGACCAGCTCGCGGCTGTACAGGTCCGTCATTGGAATGGTCAGCGGAAGGCGGGCCAGGAGCGCGCGCGCCGTGGCATTGTCGAGGAACGTGGCCATCATCGTATGCTCGCCCGCCGTGATTCTGACCTTGGTGCCCATGGCATTTCCAGTTGATGGCAGCATCGCTGTCGTGGCCCCGAGTGCAAGGATCAGAATCGTGGATTTCAGCATGTTTCCTCCTTCTCGGGTTTACAGACCAACGCGGAGCATGTGTTCATCAGGATAGCGAGCGCCCCGGACCGGCATCGTTGCTCGGCTGGCGTTGAGGTCGCGCAAATCATCGTCAGTGAGCTGTACGGCGAGGGCGCCGATGTTCTCTTCGAACCGCTCTTTTCTGCGGGTGCCGAACAGCGGCACGATCCACGGCTTCTGCGCGAGAAGCCAGGCCAGTGCGATCTGTGCCAGGGTGGCCTCATGGCGCTGGCCGATCTTGCGAAAGAGATCGACGAGGCGCTGATTGGCGTCGCGCGCTTCGGGCGCGAACCGGGGTATCGTGCCGCGAATGTCGCGTGCATCGAACGTCGTGGCGGTATTGATGGTGCCGGTCAGGAAGCCCTTGCCGAGCGGCCTGAACGGCACCAGGCCGATGCCGAGCTCTTCGAGGGTCGACAGGACCTCGTCCTCCGGCTCGCGCGTCCACAGTGAGTACTCGCTTTGCAGGGCCGCCACCGGGTGCACGGCATGCGCCTGGCGTATGGGCTGCGGGCCGGCCTCGGACAGTCCGAAGTAGCGGACCTTGCCTTGTTGGATCAGCTCTTTCACGACGCCTGCGACGTCCTCCATCGGCACGTCGGAATCGACGCGGTGCTGGTAGTAGATATCGATGTAGTTGGTGCCGAGCCGGCGCAGGCTGCCCTCGACCGCGCGCCTGATCTGTGCGGGCTTGCTGTTGACGCCGCCTCGGTGCTTGCCCGTGTGTTGGTCGATATCCCAACCGAACTTCGTCGCAATCTTCACTTTGTCGCGGATGCCCCGGAACGCTTCGCCAACCATCTCCTCGTTCGTCCAGGGCCCGTAGACCTCGGCCGTGTCGAAGAAATTCATGCCGCGATCGACCGCGTGCCGGAGCAGGCTGATCATCTCTGTGCGATCCGGGATGTCGCGCGACTTGCCGTAACCCATCGCACCGAGCGACAGAGCCGAAACTTCGAGGCCTTGACCCAATTTGCGCATTTTCATCATTGCAATCCTCTCATCGGCGCTCACACATCAGTCACCGGCGGTATTGCGTGTCGCTGACCTTCTCGAGCCAATCGACGTTCTTGCCGTCGCGGAACTCCGTGACCGCGATATGCGTCATCGCCGTCTTCGCTGTGGCCCCGTGCCAGTGCTTCTCGCCGGGTGGGAACCATATGACGTCGCCGGGCCGAATCTCCTCGACGGGGCCGCCCTCGCTCTGCGCCCAGCCGAGCCCCGACGTGACGATGAGGGTTTGACCAAGCGGATGCGTATGCCAGGCGGAGCGGGCGCCGGGCTCGAAGGTGACGAGGCCGCCGCTGACGCGGGCTGGCTCGCCCGTCTGGAACATCGGATCGACGCGCACTTGCCCGGTGAAGTATTCGGAAGGTCCTGGCCGCGGGAGTTGCGAACCGTTTCGCTTGATTTCCATTGTCGGTCTCCGAAGGATATCTGGTGTTGGCGACTGTCCGGCAGAACGTCCGGACGCAATCGTGGCGGCGAGCCCACCGCCGGATACAAGCATGGTTCTGCGGGTGATCATCCTTGCCGCCCCGTGGTGAAGTCGATGACGAACCGGTAGCGCACATCCTTGTTCACCACGCGCTCCACGGCCTTGTCGATCTGATCTGGGCGGATGAGCTCGATATCGGCCGTGATGTTTCGGGCCGCGCAGTAGTCGATGACCTCCTGCGTCTCGGCGATGCCGCCGATCATCGAGCCGGCAAGGCTCTTGCGGCCGAAGCCCATCTGCATGCCGCTGAGCGACGTGCCGTCGATGCCGAGCAGCAGCCCGACATTGACCAGCGTCCCGTCCAGCTTGAGCAGGTTCATGAACGGCTGCATCCGGAAGGTGTAGGGAACCGTCGAGATCAAGAGATCGAAGCGATTGGCGAGGCGCGACATTGCGCCCTCGTCGCTCGACAGCACCGCTTCGCGGGCGCCGAGGCGTTGCGCATCCGCGATCTTGCCCGGTGTCGTGGTGAAAACGGTGACGTCCGCCCGGCGCGTGACAGCCAGTTTCACGGCCATGTGGCCGAGCCCGCCGAGACCGATCACGCCGACACGCTGGCCCGGCGCAAGGCGCCAATGCTGCATCGGGGAAAAGGTCGTCACGCCGGCACACAGCAATGGTGCGGTCGCGGCGAGGTTGGCGCCTGGCGGAATGCGGATCGCGAAGTGCTCGGTCACGACGAGGCGTTCCGAGTAACCGCCATACGTCACGCCGCCAGAGACCCTGTCCGGCGCATCATATGTGAAGGTCGTCTCTTTGAGGCAGTTCTGCTCGCGGTCGGCCCGGCAATTCTCGCACTCTCCACATGAGCTGACCATGCAGCCGACCCCGGCGATATCGCCGACGCGGAACTTGGTGACGGCATTGCCCACACCAGCAACGCGGCCGATGATCTCGTGACCGGGAACGCGCGGAAACGTCGTCGAGCCCCAGTCGCCACGGATCGCATGGATGTCGGAATGGCAGATCCCGCAGTAGTGGACGTCGATGAGCACATCCTTGGGGCCGACTGCGCGACGCTGAATCTGCATCGGCGCGAATAGCATTTTTACCGCACTGACTCCGTAAGCGCGCACCGAAAATGGCCCGGTCGGGGTTACGGGCTGCTGCGCCTTCGCAGCCGTCGTCAGCGCCGCGACGAGCGGCGCCGCGGCGAGGCCTGCACCCGCCAAAAGAAACTGCCGCCGCTCCGCCGCGATCGCCGGGTGGTGGGCACGTGTGTCATCGCATTTGTCGCACATCGCTCATCTCCTTGTCCGAAGTCGCGAGTGCCGGCACGGCGTCCAAGGTGTCGGCTGCTCTGCAAAGCTCCATGCCCAGACGCCTCTGTCGCACCTCGCGGGCCGGGCCGGGCCGCTCCGCTCAGACCGTCAGCAGCGTATCGATGACGCGTCGCTTGTGGTTTGCTCTCGCTCAAGCCCTGCGCGGTGGCACCCGTAGCCGTGCAGCCAAGGCGTCCTGGTAGCCGCGAAAGGCTGCGGTGCTGCCGCTGGCACCGAGAAACGCCAGCGGCTCCGAGAACGTCATGTCGGTATATTTCGCGCTGGCCCGGAGCGGTGTCAGCACTTCTTGGATCGTGAAACCAAGACGGCCTTCGCGCGTGTAGTCGTTCGCGCCGCCGCCGGCTGTGACCACCACCAGCATCTCCTTGCCTCTGAGTTCCGCTGGTGGCCCCGCTCCCCAGATGTCGTTCAAGTAGGCCTTGAGCATCGGCGTCAGATTGAACCAGTGGATCGGGAACATCAGGACGAGCCGGTCCATCTCCGCATAACGTCTGCGCTCGGCATCACGATCGAAACCGCGCAGGTTGTCGCCATAGATCGTTTCGAGGTTCTTGAACTCCGACCCTTCAGCTTTCCGCGCGACCTCCCAAAGCGCCTTGTTGACGACGGAGCGGTCGGGATAGGGGTGCGAGGCGATGATCAGCGTCCTCGCACTACCGCTTGCGGTTTGAGCCTCGGCTCTCACCTGCCAGATCGCCGGAGACATCGCGGCGCCAAGCGCCAGTCCCGCGCCAGCCGTCACAAGACTGCGCCGGCTCAGATCGCGCGAGTGACCGGTACTCTCGTCATCGCAAGCGTCGCACATTTCACAAATCCATCTCAGGGGTCGAATCTGCAACGCCGACGAGCAATAAGTACTTGAGGGCATGCCTCATGGCCGTTTTTCCTGTTCCTTGTGCACTGGTGCGACCGGCACGACTTCGATCGTGGCGTCGCGGGCGCGCGTGTCGATCATCGGCGCGAGATAAGGGCTGCCGCGGTATTTAGCGCCGTAGGCATCATCGATCGCTTGATTGATTGGTCCGGCGGTTGGCGCGAACCTAACATCCCAGGTCTGGCCGGCCGCCGTGATCCGTCCCGATTTCTGTCTGAGTGCGGCCTGATACCAGCGCGACTTCTGGCCGCTGTAGGCGCGCACATAGAGTGCCCCATCGACGACGACGGACCAGATCCACGTCGGCGTGCCGTGCGTGACGCCGTCATCGCGCAGCGGCGCGATGTGCAAGTCGTCGCTCTCGGCAATTCGCTTCAATTCGTCTTCTGGCCATAGCGTCATGTTTGCCTCTTCGGGCGTTTGTTGCTTTGACTATGGTGGCTGCGCCCAGCGTCCGCACGGATCGGCTCGATCAAACTGTGAGCAGCGTCTTGATGGCGCGCCGCTCGTCCATGGCGCGGTAGCCCTCGGCGACATCAGCCAGGGGCAACGTCAGATCGAACACTCTGCCGGGTTTGATTTTGCCGGTGAGCACGCGATCCATCAGGTCGGGTAGGAAGCGGCGGACAGGTGCCGGACCGCCCAGCATCCGCCGCTGCGCAATGAACATCGCCTGTCCGTCGAACGTTACGCCATGCGGGACGCCGACATAGCCAATCGAGCCGCCCGGCCGGCACACCTCGACCGCCTGTGTCATCGCATCCTGCGTGCCGACGCATTCGAGCACCGCATCCGCACCGATGCCAGTCGTCAGCTCCTTGATGCGCGCGATGCCTTCTGCACCGCGATCTGCCACGATGTCGGTTGCGCCGAACTCCAGCGCGAGGCGCTGGCGCGTCTCGTGGCGGCTCATGGCGATGATGCGTTCGGCCCCCATCTGCTTTGCCGCGAGCACGCCCATCAGGCCAACGGCGCCGTCACCGACGACGACCGCCGTGCTGCCCGCGTGGACACCGGCCGCCCAGGCCGCATACCAACCCGTGCCGAGCACGTCGGACGTGGCGAGCAGATCCGGAATGAGATCGGGCGACGGCACTTCCGGCGTCGCCACCAGCGTGCCGTCGGCGAGCGGTACGCGCGCGAATGGAGCTTGTGCCCCCGTCATGAACTCGCGCTGCACACAGGACGACGGAAAGCCGAAGCGGCAGTGCGGGCAGGTGTTGTCGGAGATGCAGAACGAGCCGACCACGAACTGACCGGGGCGGATGCTGCGCACCTCGGCGCCGACCTCCTCGACGATCCCGCAATACTCGTGACCCATGTATGCGGGCCCCTCGCTCGGCTGCAGGCCGCGATAGAGCCACAGGTCCGAGCCGCAGATGCAGGTCGCCGACAGCCGGATGATGGCGTCGGTCGGTTTCAGAATCTTGGGGTCGGCGACGGTCTCGAAGCGAACGTCGCCCGGCTCGTGCATGACGGTTCCATACATCGCGTGTCCTCCGCTGACGGGGTGCTGTCTCACCGCATCATTTTGGCGTTCGGGGCTGAAATGATTAGATGCTAGAATGCGCATGGATCGATAAGCAGAGCTAATCAATGAAGCCAACCAGCCTCGACGACCTGCGCGCCCTCGTTGCCGTGGGGCACGAACGCAGCTTCACCAAGGCGGCGGCGAAACTCGGTGTGTCGCAGTCGGCGCTGAGCCAGACCATCCGCCAGCTCGAGACCCGCCTCGGCGTCCGGCTGCTCACGCGCACGACCCGCAGCGTCTCGCCGACCGAGGCCGGCGAGCGCCTGCTCCGCACGATCGAGCCGCGGTTCGAAGAGATCGACGCGGAATTGGGTGCCGTCGCGGAACAGCGCGACAAACCTGCCGGCACGATCCGGATCACTGCCGGCGATCACGCCGTGCAGTCGATCATCTGGCCAAAGCTGACGAAGCTTCTTGCGCGCTTTCCCGAAATTCAAGCCGAGATCAGTATCGACCACGGCTTGGTCGACATTGTCGCCGAGCGCTTCGATGCGGGTGTGCGTTCGGGAGAGCAGGTGGCGAAGGATATGATCGCGGTCCGCATAGGGCCGGATGTGCGCTTCGTCGTGGTCGGGACGCGCTCATACTTTGCCGGGCGGTCGCCGCCCAGAACGCCGCAGGATCTCGTCCACCACACCTGCATCAATCTCAGACTGCCGACGCGTGGAGGGCTTTATGCCTGGGAATTCGAGCGCGGAGGGCGCGAGGTCAAGGTGCGCGTCGAAGGACAACTCGTGTTCAACAGCATTTATCAGGTGCGCGACGCGACTCTCGCCGGGTTCGGCCTCGCCTTCATTCCTGAAGACCTGGCGTCGTCTCACATCGCAAAAGGGCGCCTTGTACAGGTACTCCGCGAGTGGTGCCCGCCCTGGCCGGGGTATCATCTCTACTATCCGAGCCGCCGGCAGTCCTCGGCGGCCTTCTCGCTCGTCGTCGAAGCGCTGCGCCATCGGGAGCGCTGAGCGCTGTCGCTGCGCCGCCAACGGCGCATCGTCAGATCACTTGATCGACGGCCTGCATTTGCTCTGCATTCATTCGGCCGCCGTGCACCTTGATCTGCGAGAAGGCCGTCTTGATCTCACGCAGTTCCCCTGGCGTCCACGCGACAGTGATGGCCGCCAGGTTCTCGTTGAAGTGATCCACGTTGCGTGTGCCGGGGATCGGAACAATCCACGGCTTCTGCGCGAGCAGCCATGACAGGGCCAACTGCGCAGGCGTTGCGTTCTTCTTCGCGCCGAACCGTTTAAGCAGATCGATGATCGGCATGTTCGCCGCAAGGTTCTCCGGCGAGAAGCGATCGAAGCCTGAACGGAGATCCGTCTTGGGGTCGAGCTTCGTGCGCGCATCCAGCTTGCCTGTGAGATAGCCCATCCCGACCGGACCCCAAGGGACGAAGCCGATGCCCAGCTCTTCACTGGCTTGAAGGACGCCGTTCCGCTCGGGGTCTCGTTCCATGAGCGAGTATTCGGTCTGCACGGCCGCGACCGGATGCACGGCATGAGCCCGGCGGATGGTTCGCGGGCTCGCCTCGGAGAGACCGAAGTGCAGGACTTTCCCTGCCTTGATGAGGTCCTTGATTGCGCCGGCCACATCTTCGATCGGCACCTGCGGGTCGACCCGATGCTGATAGTAGAGGTCGATGCGGTCGGTCCGCAGCCGCTTCAGCGAGCCTTCGACCACCTTCTTTAAGTGCTTGGGTCGGCTATTCAGCCCCACCGTGCCCTCAAGGTTGATGCCGAATTTCGTGGCGATGGCGACTTTGTCGCGGATGGGGGGGAGCGCCTCTCCGACAAGGTCTTCGTTGGTGTATGGGCCGTAGACTTCCGCCGTGTCGAAGAATGTGACGCCCTTTTCGTGGGCGGTGCGGATGACGTTGATGGCCTGGTTCCTGTCGGCAGGCGGGCCGTAGTTGGCGCTGATGCTCATGCAGCCGGCACCCATGGCCGAGACTTCGAGCTGGCCCAGTCTTCTTGTTGTCATAGACGCGATCCTCTGAGTGCCGGTTCCTTTCGTCTGAGCTGATGCTCCGGTCCACGGCGAAGGCCCGCTCGTTGCTACGGCCATGACCAGAGCGGTCTTCGCCAGGAAGTCACGTCGGCCGACATCGCGGGGGCTGGCTCTGCCGGCTGCAGTGCATAGGTTCTCGCGAGCCATGACTTTGTCTCCTGATTTGCTCAGGCGCTGGATCGATTCGCGCCGGGGTCTCAGGGCAAAAGATAGTCCCCTGGTCTCAATTCGATAATCAGCTATAATGCGCTTGAGCCTATGTGCCTGGTGCATGAATGAAACGGGACGATCTCTATGACCTCGCTGCCTTCGCGATCGTTGCGAAGCATCGCAGCTTCACGCGCGCGGCGAGTGAGCTCCGCATGTCCCAGTCGGCGCTCAGTCACGCCATGAAGGCTTTGGAAGAGCGACTCGGCGTGCGGCTCCTGTCGAGGACCACGCGGTCGGTCGCCACCACTGATGCGGGCGAAACGCTGCTGCGATCTTTGCGGCCTGCGCTCGACGATATCGCCGCGAGCGTGGACGCGGTCGGCGCCATCAGAGGCAAGCTATCGGGTACCGTTCGCATCACGGCGACCAAGCATGCGATCTCGTCCGTCGTCATGCCGATCCTGCCACGCTTTCTGGCGGTCCACCCCGGTATTCAATTGGATATGCTCGTCGATGACAACCTGACCGATATTGTCGCGGGACGCCTCGATGCGGGCATCCGCTTCGGGGACATCGTCGAGAAAGACATGATCGCGGTGCGCATCGGACCGAACATCCGCATGTCCGTCGTGGCAGCACCTGCATACTTCTCTAGTCATCCCGTGCCAAAGACACCGCGCGAACTCGCCGGCCATCGCTGCATCCAATACCGTCTCGTTCGATCGGGCGGGCTCTACGCCTGGGACTTCCAGGAGAAGGGTCGGCGGTTCTCGGTGCGTGTCGATGGCCCGCTCGTGTTCAGCAATTCGGACTTGATGCGCGATGCTGCCCTGGCGGGCCAGGGTCTTGCCTACATGTACGCGGACACGGTCGCAGAAGACATCGCGGCTGGACGGCTGACGAAGGTCTTGGAGAAATGGTGCCCGATCTTCCCCGGCTACTATCTCTATCACCCAAGTCGGCGGCAGACGCCGCCGGCACTGTTGGCCCTCATTACGGCCCTTCGCTACAAGCCCTGACTTGGTGAGGGGGGACCCTAGTTCAGATTGGAGCCGCAACTTCACAGCGCGGGGATCACCGCATCTCGAACAGCTCCTGATGGAACCGGCGACCGACCGCCCCAGGCGCCCGGGCGAAGTCGTGGCGCAATGTTGCGCCGAGGCCGGTCGGACCACAGAACCAGAGGCTCGCCTCGGCCCAGCGGGGAACTGCGGAACGGATCCGCTCACCGGTCAAAAATCCATCGCGGGCGTCGACGCTCACGTGCAGTTGGACGCCTGCCGCGACGGCGTCCGCCGCAAGCTTGGCGAACGCGGTGTCGTCGGTGGTGGCGGTCGGATGGAACAAATGGATCTCAGGCGTCGCGGCGCGGTCGCGTCCCGCAAGGTGCTTCATCCGTGCGACAAAGGGCGTGATGCCGATGCCACCGCCGACCCAGATCTGTACCGGACAGTCGTCCTCGAATGTGAAGTATCCGTATGGCCCCTCGATCACGACATCCTGACCGACCCTCAGCGTCTCGCTCAGCCGCGCGGTGTGGTCGCCGAGCTCCTTAACGATGAAGATGATGCGGCGGTCATCGTCGTTCCAGGCCGAGGCAATGGTGTAGGGATGCGCGCCTTCCGCCGTGTTCGAGGTGACAAATGCAAACTGCCCGGGTTCATGGCCCGTCCAGCCGTCGGCACCGTCGACGGCCACCTCGAGCGCATGAACGCCAGGGTAGTACTGCAGGGATGCGATCCTGGCCGTCGTTTTTCGACCGGCTCCGATACGGCCGAGAAGAACGATCACAGAGCTATAGGATCCGGCCAGCAGGAGGAGCGCCAGCAGCAATCCGAGCGGCGAGAGCCAGTAGCTGAACTTCGTCAGCACGATCGAGTGGGCAACGAGCGCGAGGTAGGCAACGGCCAGCAGACGATGCGTCTTGTAGAACAGGCGATAGGGAACAGCCTTCACGAGCGCCACGATGATCAGCAGAACCGTCGCATAGAAGGTCCACTCGCCGATGATCTCCGCGATTCCTCGATAGCTCGAAAGAAACTGCTCGATCGGGTCTGAAAGCGGTGCGCGGGGTGGACGCTGGCCGCGCTCCATGAGCCCGGAAGCGACAGCCCACCGTGGCGCGTTGCTGGATACCCAGTGAGCGACGCTCAGAACGAGCGCTCCGATGCCGAGCCACTTGTGCAGGCGGTAGATCTTGTCGAGTCCGCCCAGCGGCCGCTCGAGCCATTTCGGTCGCAGCGCCAGGACCATGGAGACGCTCATTGCGGCCATCGCCAGAAGTCCTGTGTATTGGACCAGCAGGTTCCGCACTGCGATGAACCCGGTCGTGGCGACGATATCCCGCTCGACGCCGAGCCAGGCGAGCGAAACGGTGGCAAGGATCAGCCATAAGGCCAGTGCGTATCTCGTCATGATTGCCTCCGATGCCTCGCGCGCCCGTCTTTTGGAGTGCGGCCACGGTGAGCGGTTGCTCCATCAATCGGTCTCAGGTGACAGCTCCCAAGCGGTCAGGAGCTTGGCGAGGAGCCGAATCAGCTGCCCGACCTCGCCTTTGGAAAGCGCTTTCGACACGCGCTCCCGATCCGTACTCAAAACGTCAGCCATGACGCGCTCAGCCGTCGCACGGCCCTTCGACGTCAGCCGGACAGGCTTGCTGCGGCGATCGGTGCCGCCGGTGTCGCGGACCACAAGGCCACGCTCACCGAGGCCGTACAGCACCTTCGTCAGGCCTCCTGACGATATGAGGATCGCGGCATAAAGATCGGTCGGTTGCAGCGCGTGGGGAGGCGGGGAACTCCTCAGCGCAGCGAGCACCTCGAACTCGGTGAAGGTCAGGCCGTAGCGGGCGACGCAGCTCGTCGCCTCGGCGACGACCCGATCGCTCAGACGGAAAAGACGGACCATGAGCTGCGTTATGGGGGTGTCGGCTTCCGGCCAGTGTTCCGCCCGCAGTCGCAGGAACTCATCGACTCTCGCAAAAGGCGAAGACCCCATGCCGCGTCTCCATCGTCGAACTCAACGCAAATACTATCTTGCAAGAAAGGCATCGGCAACACATATCTTTCTGAGAAGATATCGACGGAAAAGTGGGTCGCGGCACGTTCAAGTGCGCTGAAAGCACCCCGTTCGCCCCGCCATAACGAAGGTTCAGGACCAGCGGTGGCGGGCGGTCGAGGTTCCAATCGAGGTCGAACGATGCAAGAACGAGGAGACGCACCTCAGACAGGCACAGTGCCCCACAGCTCGGCTGGGTCATCGTCATCTGATGGCTCGAGCGATGGCTCGGGACGTTCTGCCGACAACCGCCGAGGGACAGTTGTGTCGCGCGCGCTTCCGCCAGCTCCGGCGGTACCGCCGGACCGAGACTCGTTTGCAGCGACAGCGCTGTCAGACATCACCGATCGCTCGCTTCACGCCGGCATCGCGCGCTTCACGGCCGGGCTATCACCGGCCGCCCTCGTTGCTGCCTACATGGACTGGGCGACCCATCTCGCGCTGTCGCCCGGCAAACGGGCGCAACTCGTCGAGAAGGGGGTGCGCAAATCGGCCAGGCTCCTTCGCCACGTTGCCCAATGCGTTGTCCAGGGCGGTCAATCCGAACCCTGTATCGAGCCACTGGCCCGCGACAAGCGATTCGCGGGCGAGGCTTGGCAGGGCTGGCCTTACAATGTCTTTTACCAGAGCTTCCTCCTGCAACAGCAATGGTGGCACGTCGCCACCACCGGCGTCCGCGGCGTCATACGCCAGCACGAGGCCGTCGTCGAGTTCGCCTCGCGACAGTGGCTCGACATGCTGGCGCCATCGAACTTTCTGCTGACCAACCCGGAGCTGCAGGAGCTCACCTTCCGTCAGAGCGGTTCAAACTTCGCACGCGGGGCGCAGAACTTCTGGGAGGACTGGGAGCTGCTCGTCTCGGGCAGGAAGCCGGTCGGTGCGGAGCGCTTTCAGGTCGGCCGCGATGTCGCCGCCACGTCCGAGAAATTCGTCTATCGCAACCGGCTCATCGAGCTCATCCAGTACGCACCCACGACCGGCACCGTGCGGCCCGAGCCGGTGCTGATCGTGCCGGCGTGGATCATGAAGTACTACATCCTCGATCTCTCTGCGCACAATTCGCTGGTCCGATATCTCACACAGCAGCGCTTCACCGTCTTCATGGTCTCGTGGAGAAACCCGGACCCCGAGGATCGTGACCTCGGCATGGAGGAGTACCGCAAGCTCGGCATCATGGCTGCCGTCGACGCCGTCAGCACCATCGTGCCCGAACAGCCGGTCCACGCCGTCGGCTACTGCATCGGCGGCACACTGCTCTCCATCGCGGCTGCTGGGATGGCGAGAGATGGCGACGATCGTTTCGGTACGATCACTTTGTTCGCCGCGCAGACCGACTTCACCGAGGCCGGAGAGCTGATGCTGTTCATCAACGACAGCCAGCTCACATTCCTCGAGGACATGATGTGGGAGCAGGGTTTCCTCGATTCCGCCCAGATGGCCGGCGCGTTTCAGCTTCTGCGCTCCAATGATCTCATCTGGTCGCGTCGTCTCAACGAGTATCTGCGCGGCGAACGCGAGCCGATGACCGACTTGATGGCCTGGAACGCCGACGGCACGCGGATGCCCTACCGGATGCACTCGGAATACCTGCGCCGCCTGTTCCTCGACAACGACCTTGCCGAGGGCCGCTACCAGGTCGATGGACGCGCCATCGCTCTCACGGACATCCGCGCCCCGATCTTCTCGGTCGGCACGACGCGCGATCATGTCGCCCCATGGCGCTCCATCTACAAGATCCACCTCCTGACCGAGCGAGGTGACGTTCCTGCTGACGACCGGTGGGCACAACGCCGGCATCGGCTCGGAGCCCGGGCGCGCCAACCGCAGCTACCAGGTGATGACGAAGACCAATGGCGATCTCTTCCACGATCCGGAGTCCTGGATCGCCGCGGCCCCGACCCAGCAGGGCTCGTGGTGGCCAGAGTGGGTCGCATGGCTGTCGGCGCGTTCCGGCGCGCCGGTCGCTCCGCCGCCGACGGGCGCGCCGGATGTCGGTCTGACTGCGCTCGGCGACGCGCCCGGCCAGTACGTAATGCAGGAGTAAACGAAGAGTCGCGAGACATGAGCCGCTCTCCACGCCCACGCCGAGGAAGTCTCGGTCGGCTGCCGCTTGGCATGGTCTATCGGCTGAGCGAAGCGGGGCCTGTGGTGCTGCTGGTGGCGACGGGAAGAGAACGCGACAACGTGACGACCATGTCTTGGCATCGCCATCGTCAGGCTTACGGGAAGATATCTTTCAAGAAAGACATAGACGGAAACGTGAGGCGCGGCACGTTTACGAACTGCAAACATCGAAATCCAGTCATCCTCGGGAAGGAGTAGATCATGGACGAACTCAACAAGAGCAACCGCCGCGATGTCATGAAGCTGGCCGCCGCCGGAGCCGCCGTCGCAACGCTCGGAGTATCGACGGCACAAGCCCAAACAAACTTGCGCGCGGCCGGTCCCGTTATCGATGCGAACATGCACTGGTTGCCCGAGACGCTGTTCTCGGACCCACAGCTGCTCGAAGCATACATGCAGTCGGTGCCGCGTCAGCACGGCATCATCGCCAAGGTCGGGCCGGTGCCGGGCAAACAGGTTCAGCAAATGACCATCGAGCAACCTCCTGGCTACGAGGTGCTGAACTACGTCGATGGCGAATACAAGCCCGACTTCCGGATCGCGGCGATGAATGCGGCCAAGGTCGACATGGCGATCTTCCGTATGCCGTGCTGGCAGGAGTGGCTCGACCTCGACCTGTGCCGCAAGGCCAACGACGGCATGGCCGAACACATGAAGCGGCATCCCGGCCGCTTTCAGGCGCTCGCCGTCGTGCCGCCCAAAGGCGCGCCCAACGTTTTGCTCATCATGACCGACGACGTGGGCTTCGGCGCGCCGAGCACCTTCGGCGGCGTCATCCCCACGCCGGCCCTGGATCGCGTGGCCGAGGCCGGGCTGCGCTACACCCAGTTCCACTCCACGGCCCTGTGCTCGCCCACCAGGGCGGCGCTCATCACCGGCCGCAACCACCATTCGGTCGGGTTCGGCGTCATCTCCGAGCAGTCCACGGGCTTTCCGGGATACAACAGCGTCATCGGCAAGGACACGGCCACCATCGGCGAGATACTGAAGGAGCACGGCTACAGCACGTCCTGGTTCGGCAAGGCCCACAACACCCCGGAATTCCAGGCCAGCCAGGTTGGCCCCTTCGACCTCTGGCCCACGGGCATGGGCTTCGACTACTTCTCCGGCTTCATCGGCGGCGACACCAGCCAGTGGCAGCCGAACCTGGTCCGCCAGACCACCCCAA
>DAIMJJ010000105.1:0-14138 GCA_036722275.1 Rhizobium sp.
TTCGACGAGGTGCAGAAGATCGCCGGAAAGTTCAAGGACCACACCCTGGTGGTGCGCACGACCATCGACACCGGGCTGCAGAAGGCGGCCGAAGAGGCGGTGGCGGCGAACCTCAGGGAATATGGCGAGAGCTACAACGTCAAGCAGGCGGCCCTGGTGCTGATCGAGAACGGCGGGGCGGTGCGCGCCATGGTCGGCGGCCGTGACTATGGCGAAAGCCAGTTCAACCGCGCCTCGCGGGCGCTGCGCCAGCCGGGCTCCTCGTTCAAGATCTACACCTATTCGCTGGCCATGGAAAAGGGCATGACGCCCGACACGCCGATCGTCGACGCCCCGATCTCCTGGGGCAACTGGAGCCCGCACAATTACGGCAATTCCTATGCCGGCCGCATCGACATGAAGACGGCGCTGGCGAAGTCGATCAACACCATTCCGGTGCGGCTCGCCAAGGAGAAGCTCGGCCCCAATGCCATCGACCAGATCATGGAAGAGGCCAAGAAGTTCGGCGTCGAAACGCCGATCCGCAAGGACGTGACCATCCCGATCGGCACCTCGGAAGTGACCGTGCTCGACCAGGCGACCGCCTATGCCGTTTTCCCCGCCGGCGGCTACCAGTCGCGCCGCCACGGGATCGCGCAGATCATGAACTATGATGGCGACGTGCTCTATGATTTCGAGCGCGACGCGCCGCCGGCGCAGCGCGTGCTGTCGGAGCAGGCCGCCACCTCGATGAGCCAGATGCTGACGCGCGTTCCTTACGTCGGCACGGCGCGGCGCTCCGCCGTCGACGGCGTTTTGACCGGCGGCAAGACCGGCACCACCCAGGCCTATCGAGACGCCTGGTTCTGCGGCTTTACCGGCAATTACACGGCCGCCGTCTGGTTCGGCAATGACGACTATACCTCGACCAACAACATGACCGGCGGCTCGCTGCCGGCCATGACCTTCAAGGCGCTGATGGACTATGCCCATCAGGGCATCGACCTGCGCCCCATCCCCGGCGTCGAGACGCCGGCACCGGAAGCGGCCAAGGAGATCGCCAAGGCCAGGCCGGCCGAGGACGGAAACGCGCTGCCACCAATGGTGCGGCCGCGCTCGCTGTCGTCCGAGACCACCCGGATGATCCGCGACATCGCCAAGCGCCTGAAGGAGGCCAAGCCGCTCGCGGTCGATCCGCAGAAGGTGGCGAGCATCGACTGAAGGATAGGCAAGCGCAAGACCGCCGGAACCGGACCGGAGCGCACTTGCGGCGGTTTGCCATTCCGGCCCGCATGTTCCCGATCCATCGCTAAAGGATCAATCCTCACAAGCACTTGCGGGTCAGCGCGGAACAAAGTCCAGACCGGCGGCAAGACTTCGTTAACGCTGCTTTCCGGTCGTCATGGGCAAGCGGCAATACCCGGCTTATTTTAGGGGCGAATCACGTAGCGGCCCGTCTCCGACCGCCATCTCGAACCCCCTTCGCGCAAGCCCCTGATGACCACCCGACGACGCATGGACCACTGGCTCGGCCTCGCTGCGCTGCCCGTTCTCACCGACGAGCAGGCACGGGCCTATGAGACGGCGCGGGCCGACAGCCGCAGCCATACGCTGGCGCGCATGACGATGACGATCGCCGGCTTCTATCTCATCTACGCGCTGATCGACGTGCTGATCCTGGAGGACGTCGTCTGGCTGTCGCTGACCTTGCGCTTCGGGCTGATGCTACCGATGGCGCTTGCGCTCGGCTGGTACCAGTCGGGCCGCAAGCGTTCGATCCGCGCCAAGGAGATCGCCACGATCGGCGTCGCCATGACCGGCAATCTGGTCTGGTGCATGGTGCTGGCCGCCAGCGACAACCCGGCGGCGCTGCATTATTATTATGCTGCGGCGATCTTCCAGATGGTGGTGACCATCGCCCTGCGTCCGGGCTTCGATCTGGCTCTCTGGGCGAGCCTCGGCACCGCGGCGATCAACTACGGCATGATCGGCCTGATCAACGGCGTCGACGGCACCTATCTCTTCTATCACCTGGCCGTCTATGTGCCGACGCTGGTGCTCACCCTGGTCGCCAGCCACCAGCTTGAGGTCGAACGCCAGCGCGCCTTCCTTCAGCTGCACGAGAACGAGGCGCTGAAGCGAGAACTGTCGCGCCAGAACGATGCGCTGATGCGGCTGTCGACCACCGATCCGCTGACGCAGCTGCCCAACCGGCGTGGCACCGAGGCGGAGATCGCCCGGCTGCGCCGAATCCTCAAGCCGCACGAGCTCGACGCCAGCGCGCTGCTGATCGTCGACATCGACCATTTCAAGGCGTTCAACGATGCCTATGGCCACGGCGCCGGGGACGAGTGCCTGAAACAGGTGGCGCAGGCCATGCGCCAGGAACTGCCGGCGACCGTGCATCTTGCCCGGCTCGGCGGCGAGGAATTCATTGCCGTGCTGCCGGCGGCCGAGCCGGCGCGGACCGGCATGCTGGCCGAGCGGCTGCGCCGCGCAGTCTCGAGCCTCGGCATTGCCCACGACCATACCGGCGACCGCAATGCCCATGTGACGGTCAGCGTCGGCGCCGCCTGCGGCTCGATCGCCACGGATCTCGCGCTGTCACAGCTGTTCGAGGCCGCCGACGGCGCCCTCTACGCCGTCAAGGCCGATGGCCGCAACGGCTGGCGTCTGGCACCTTCGGTTTCCGAGCCGCCCCAATCGGACGCGGCCTGACCGTCAGGCGCCCGGCGCTACGCGAGGGCTTTGCCGTGTCACCCGCTTCTGCGATCCGGCGAAGCTGCGGTCCTATTCGACGGCCGCGTCGGCTGTCTCCGCCGGCAAACGCGACTGCTTGAGCAGCACGACATCGGACGGTGCCTCGGCCGCGTCGGGTACGATGCTCGCCGTCGTCATCTGCCGGTCGACATCGACCGCGGCGCTGGTGGTGTGATAGCTGCAATCGGCAAAGGCCAGGCCGGCCGAAAGCGCAAGGGCTGCGACACTCAGAGCAAGAGACTTCATGGCTCATTCTCCTGTTGCGGGACAAAGGGAGGATAGCGCGCCTTTCAGCAGATCCTAAATCACGTTTTCGCGCGGACGCTGACCTGGACCGGCCAACGGGGTCGCCCCAGAGCGACCGCCGGTCGCGCCATGGATCAAGACGGACGCTTCGTCTATGGTCACGGTTTGCGCCGGCGATGCCTAAAGGTTCGGGCGGGCTGGCGCGCGGACAGGATGTGGAATGCGGGAGGCAGCACGGCGGGACGCCGTCGCCTTTCAAAGGAGGAGAACGAGCGTGAGTGTGGCCTTCGTCAAGGAAGAGAGCGCCGAGGCGGCGGCGGAAACCCTTCTGCCCGACCGTCCGATCTCGCCCCATCCCAATCTCGTGACCGAGGCCGGGCTGAAGGCGCTGGAGCGGCAGCTGGCGGAGGCGCGCGCGGCTTTCGAGGCGGCGCAGGCGATCGAGGACGTCAACGAGCGCCGCCGCCAGTCGGCCGGCCCCTTGCGCGACATCCGCTATCTCGCCGAACGGCTGCGCACCGCCACGCTGATGCCGGCCCCCGAAGGCACCACCACCGTCGCCTTCGGCAGCACCGTCACCTTTGCGCGCGACGACGGCCGGGTGCAGACCTACCGCATCGTCGGCGAGGACGAAGCCGACCCCAAGACCGGCACCATCTCCTACGTCTCCCCCGTCGCCCGCCTGCTGATCGGCAAATCCGTCGGCGACGCGGTGATGATGGGGACGCAGGAACTGGAGATCACTGGAATTGCCTGAGGCGGTGCCGCCTCACGGCGGGATGACGGCTCAGGCGGCGGACCGTTCGGCTTCGGCGCGGCGGCGCAGACCCGCCATGGTGATCGCGGGCGGCTGGTAGTTCGCGTCATTGACAGCGAGGTCGGTGCCGGGCGGACTTGCGAGATTTAACTGCTGCGTGGGTTTTCAATCCTGCCGCCGCATGAATTCGGCGAAGAGCGGAACAGTAAAATCCAAATAGCCATGATCTGTGCTGTAGATCATCCCCTTGGCAATGATGCTGGCTCTGGTAGGTCCGAGCGATGAAAGGGAGCGATCCATTGCCCTCGCAATATCGGCCATCGCATAGGGGCCATCGCCCAGATTGGACATCGTCTTTACGAACTGAATCTCTGCCTTTGTCAGCCGATCGATACGGACCCTGAAGAAACCCTCATCAAGTGATGCCAAGGTTTCGGCGTAGGCGTAGTCAACATCATCGAAGGTGATTTCCGGACCCTGGGCATTGTTCCAAGCCACTGAGGCCCATTCCTGGAGAAAAAAGGGATAACCTTGCGTGCGTTCAACGATGGCGCTGAGTGCTGCAGGTGCGATCAAAGCACCTTCATCCTCTATCGGCTTTTCTACAGCTTGAGCAGCCGAAGCCGGATCGAGAGCTCCAACTCCGGGGTAAAGGAAAAGCCGTTCGGCATAAGACTTTGCTTCTCCCGCGAGACGCGCTACTTGCGGAAGCCCGGCGCCGACGAGCAGCACCGGAAGCCCCTCTTGGGACATCTTGTGGATCGAAACGATCAGTGCTGATAGATCCGCCTCCGAAAGGTACTGGACCTCGTCGATAAGAAGAATCCATCCCTTGCCCGCGACGCTTGCCGCCTGTCCAATGACCTCGAAGAGATCCGGAAGATCGTACTGAAGATCCCCGCTGTCACCGAGACCGGGCTCGGGTTCGATGCCGATTTCCACGCCGGCAATTTCGATCCTGAAGATGGACGCGAACCCGCGCAGGCCCTTCAGCCCGCGAGTGGCGATTTGCTTTGCGGCCTCTACGTTCGAAAGCGAGCGCATGACCTTCCGCATTTCAGGATAGAGAAGGCGCGCAAGGCTCTCGCCTTCGGGGGCCTCCACCTTTGAGACAAGAAGCCCCTCTTCCTGTGCGATTTTCCCAATTTCATTCAGCAGGACCGTTTTGCCGGTTCCCCTCAGCCCGAGGAGCATGATCGACCGGGCGTTCCGCCCCTTGATTGCCCGACCGCAAGAAATCCTCGCAGCCTCAAGAATTGCATTGCGGCCCGCAAGTTCCGGTGGCCGACTTCCTGCACCGGGTGCAAAAGGGTTACGGAAGGGGTCCATCGTCGCTCCCTGGAAGATATTAGTTTCTACGCGAATTTAGCAAAGTATAGCAATATTCTCTATAATTTCCTATAATTCGCTAGTCGCCGCCCCCCCCCGGCCCTTCGCTTACGCTCCGGGCGTTCGTCATTCGAAACGATTCGCCGGATCGTTTCGTCGGTTGCTCCGACCATTCCTCACCCTTCACCTTCCCCGGAATCAGTGCTACCGGTTTGACCGTCAGCTCAAGGTTCAGGCATCACGTGTTTCGGGTTCCCCTTCTCATCGCCGTTGCGCTTCTCATCGCCTTTGGCGGCGGAATTGCAACGACGCTTTCGGCGCTCAATGCGTCGGCCGGCTTCGGCGCCATTCGGCTGGGCGTGTGGAGCGCCTTTCCCGACGTGCAGACGGCGGAGGCTGATCCTTATGCGAAATCGCACCGGGCCAAGGCCGGGCGGCTGCTTCTGGGCTCGGCGGAGGGGCTGACCTTCACCGCCTCGAGCGACGAGAGCGGCCAGCAGCTCACCGGCAATTGCAGCTACCGGGTCATCGGGCGCACGCCGACGGCGCGGCTGTGGACGCTCTATGCGGCGGGGGCCGACGGCCAGCCGCTCGCCACCCGCTCCGACCTGCCGTTCGCGCACAATTCGCAGGACATTCTGCGCCAACGCGACGGCGCCTTCGAGATCACCGTGTCGCCGACGGCCCAGCCGATGAACTGGCTGGCGCTGCCGGATGCCGGCGCCTTTTCGCTGGTGTTGACGCTGCTCGACACGCCGGCGGCCGGCAGTTCGGGGCTGATCGGGCTGGAAATGCCCAAGGTGGAACCGCTGGGGTGCGGCCAATGAACCGTCTGACCTATGCCGTCATCACCGGCCTGATCGGCGCGGCGCTGCTGCACATCATCATCATCCTGGCGCTGCCGCATTATACCGGCAAGGATGCCTATACCCGCGTCAAGGCGCTCGGACCGTCGCATCGCTTCGTCAGCCTCAGGGACTATGCCGATCTCACCCCCGCCGAAAAGGCGGATTCGGCCGGGCTGTCCAACATGGATCCCTTTCTGAAGGTGGCGGCCTGCCATTTCGATCTGACGCAGGCGCCGCTCAGGCTGCTGGCATCGGCGGGCCCGAGCTTCTGGTCGCTCGCGGTCTATGACGAGGATTCCAACGAGGTGTTTTCGATGAACGACCGCACCTCGGTCGTCGGCGACCTCGATGCGCTGGTTGCAAGCCCGGTGCAGGTGGCGCAGGTGCGTAAGGCGCCCGGGGCGGCGCTGACCCAGTCGATCATCGTCGAGCACAGAGGCACGAAGGGCTATGTCGTGCTGCGCACCATGGTGCCGGCGCCGAGCTTCGAGGCCCAGGCGCGCGCCTTCCTCGACGAGGCGATCTGCGCGCCGCTTTCCGGCGACTGAAGTCGCAGAGGCCTTCAGGTGGCCAGGCCCGCGCGGGGCCGGCCGTCTCAACGACCGAGCGTATCCTGGCCGAGACTGCCCTGCGGTCGCGGCAGCGCCGGGAGGCGTGGCTCGGCCAGACCGTCCCGCCGCTCGTAGCGGATGCCGGTGAACAGCAGCACCTTCGCCGCCCCGCCCGCAGGCTTGGCCGCACGTGCCCCCGGTGAAAGCCGGTCCTTGATCCTGATAATGTCCGCCATGCTCGTCTCCATGATTCTTTGAAAAAATCGAGACGGATGAAGTTCGACAGATCTCACCCTGCCCTTCCCCTCGGAAGGGCCAGCGCAATCTTCGACCGCCGACCCGCGAAACCCCTGCGGACGGCGCCGGCCGAAGCCATCTTGCGCCTTTCTCTTGCGCGCTCGAAGAGGGGAGTTTTTCAATCCTGCCCTCTCAGGGCACGCAAACTGCGGTTAGCGACGACAGCCTAGGCGAATCATCGCTTCGCCGCCACGCCACAGGATGAATTGAGCCATAGCTTAGTTAACAGCTTGCTAACAAATTGCCTCTAGACTGTGCCAATCCGGGTATTGCGTAGGTGTGGGTTTGTCGTGATCGATCAGTTTCGAGAGCTGGAAAAGCCGGTAAGCGTGAGGAAGAGGGACGTTGTACTGATGGCGACGGTGACGAGTTTCGAAGCCCTTCCCCATCCGTCCAAGTCCGAGCTCCGGCAGTTTGCCGAACTGTTTGCCCCGCTGTTTGCCGCCTCGAGCGAAGAAGCCCGCCGCCAGGCCGTGGCCGCGCTGTCGCAATGTGCGACCGTGCCGCGCGCCGTCGCCTATTTCATCGCCTCGCAGCCGATCTCGATCGCCGCGCCCTTTCTCGTCTCCTCGCCCTGCCTCACCGACGACCAGCTGATCACCATTGCCCGCAGCCAGGGCGGCGCCCATGCCCGCGCCATCGTGCGGCGCGAACACCTGTCGCCGACGGTGATCGACGCGCTGGTCGGCCTGCGCCACAGCGAACCGGAGCGCAAGACCGCCAAGACCGCCGGCGAACCCACCCTTTCGGGCGAAGGCGCCGGCCACAGCGTGGCGGACGCCCCGGCACCGGCACCGCGGACAGAGGCGGCCACCGGCGCATCGCGACCGGCCAGCGGCGCTTCATCGGGCACCGCCCGCGTGCGCCGCAAGACCGTGACCGAGCGCCCCTCGAACACCGCCACCTCGGACGCCGCCGCCACCGCGAAACCGGCCGCAGGCCCCGTGCCCGGCTATGCCCGCGCCGCGGCATCGCCGTCGGCGGCCGGCAATGCCGACGCTCAGCCCCTCACCTCGGCCGAGCGCGAGGAACAGCTGCGCGACCAGATCCGGCGGCTCGCCGCCCATGTCGCCCGCCCGCTCGCCGACCGGCTGGGGCTTCGCACCGTGACACCGATGCAGGCCGCCCTTCTGGTGCGCTTTGCCCGCAATCGCGAGGGCGGCCATTTCGCCACCACGCTGTCCGACATTCTCTCCTCCAGCCGCTGGCTGGCGGAGCGCATCCTGCTCGACCTGTCGGGCCGGCAGCTCGCCACCACGCTGATCGGCGTCGGCATGGACGCCGCCGAAGCGGTGTTCGTGCTGGAGAAGCTCTATCCGCATCTGGCCAAACCGGCACCGGGCGCGACCCGCGCCGAACAGCTGTGGAACGGGCTCGACCCGGTCGAATGCGAGGAGCGCATCGAGACCTGGCGCCGCGCCGACCGTTACACCTTCCGCCCCGAGGCGGACGACGAGAGCACCCCGCGCAGCGCCGCCAACCAGCCCGCCAACACGCCGGCCGCCCGCCCCGCCCCGATCCTCGCTCCCTCCAGCGACACCCGCAGCCGCCCGGTCCTGCGCCATCGCATGCGGTGATGGGGCCGCTCTTCTCCCCTTGTGGGAGAAGAAGCGAAATCGGCACCTTAGCGCCAGCTAAGTGCCAGATTTCGCAGATGAGGGGGTTGGGCGGGGCATGGCGAGAGAGAGCCCCCTCACCAACAAACTCTACGACTTGGCCAAGGCTAAGGTCGTGATTTTGTATCCTCTCCCTCGCCGGGGAGAGGAGACGCTCTCACGCCGCGGCGAGCGGCAGCAGGTCGCCGATCTCGTCAAGTTCGACCTCCAGCACCCAGAAATCGCTGTCGAAGCGGCGTTCGCGCTCCAGCAGGGCGTCGATCGCTTGGCCTTCGCCGCGGGCCAGGCGGATCTCGAACAGACGGCTGTCGCGGTCCTCCTCGGCCATCAGCGCCTGGGGCGCCGGGCCGTACAGGGTTTCGGAGCCATCGCGAAAACGCTGGCGCACGAAGATGGCGCCGGCCTCGGCGACGCCGTTCTTTTCGACCGCGGCAAAGCCGCCGGCGGAAAAGACACGACGCACGAGGGCGGCGACGAAAAGATCGGAACGGACACGCATGGCGGCAAGCCTTAATCCAAGCCGACGGGTTTGCAAATGCCGGTCACGGAAAGACCGGCCGGGCGGCGGCACCCGGACATGCCGCGCGCGGGGGGGCAATACCGGGCACAGCGCCCGCAGAAGGCGGCGGCCAGGGCTAAGGCAATGGCGATAGCGTTGACGACGGTGGTGGCAAAGGCCAAGGCCGCGCCCTCCACCGCGCGCGGCCCGGGCGGGGACGATCTCCGATCCGCCGCAAGGCAGGACGCCTTCAGTCGCGTCCGCGCGCTGTCCGGGCGACCGGAACGGCGGCCATGCCCTCCGGCACGGGCGGGGCAGCCTCGGCGGGCGCGGCGGGGTCGGCTCCGGCCACCTCTTCCTCCTGGTTCACCTCGCGCATCCATTCGCGCCAGATGGCGACCAGCAGCGCCATCAGCACCGGGCCGACGAAGAGGCCGAGGAAGCCCATGGTCTTCACCCCGCCGATCAGCCCGAAGAAGGTGGGGAGGAAGGGCAGCTTGATCGGCCCGCCCACGAGGCGCGGGCGCAGCGTCTTGTCGACGATGAACAGCTCGACCGTGCCCCAGGCAAAGAGCGCGATGCCGGCGACCAGCGAGCCGCTGGCCATCAGGTAGAAGGAGACGAGCGTGAAGGCGAGCGGCGCGCCGCCGGGGATCAGCGCCATGACGCCGGAGATGAGGCCAAGCGTGACCGCCGAGGGCACGCCGGCCAGCCAATAGGCGGTGCCGAGCACGATGCCCTCGCCGATGGCGATGATGGTCATGCCGGTGACGGTCGAGGAAATGGTGAGCGGCACGATGCGCGAGACCCGCTCCCAGCGATGCGGCAGGATGCGCTCGCCCAGCCGGTCGAGCTGGGCGACCAGCTGCTCGCCGTCGCGATAAACGAAGAACAGCGAGATCAGCATGAACAGAAGCGTCAGCACCCACTGGAAGGCCGAGGCGCCGACGACGAGCAGGCCACGATAGATGCTGCCGATATTGGAACCGCTGGTGAGCTGCACGACCTCGCCGAGGCCGCCGGGATGGGCAAGATAGCGCGTCCACTGCTCGCTCAGCGACTGGCCGATGATCGGGATGCCGGCCAGCCAGGACGGCGCCGGTGCGCCCGAGGCATTGGCGGCGATCGCCCAGACCGCCCAGATCTTTACCTCCTGCACCGCATAAACCGCGGCGAGCGAGATGGGAACGACGATGAAGGAGATGACCAGCAGGATGGCGAGCGTCGCGCCCAGCGTGCGGTTGCCGTTGACCAGAAGCAGAAGCCGCCGGTAGACCGGCCAGGAGGCGAAGCCGATGACCAGCGCGGCCAGACCCGGCACGAGAAAACCATGGAAGAAATAGACGCCGGCGATCAGCACGAAAACCAGAAGCCAGCGCGCCGCCGTCATCGGCCCGACGAGAAAGGCCCGCTCGTCGGCGACGGGATCGGACGGGGCTCGAACGATTACGCTGTCATCTGCCTTGCCCGTCATCACCTGCACCCGACTCTCTTCGAGACATGAACCCTTCGCCCGGCCCGGCGCAGACGCGCAGAACCCGGCTTCACCACCAATGTTTCCCCCCGGAGCCGCCGTCAAGGGCAGCGAAGGTAAAACGCAAGTTTGGCCGCTATATGGGGAGCGCTGCGGGCGGGGGGAAGATGCTTAGGGGGGCTATCGCTAAGGGTTGCAAGAATCAGAAAAGCCCCCGTTGGGTAGCCTTCTGCCAACGCACGATTTGCTCTTTGAAAGGTTGGAGACGACGATAAGACCGCTTGGAAAGATCAAGCTCGTATTCTAAGCTCTTGCGAATTTCGGCGTGTATATGAACAGCGTTCCGAGCCTCGTAGAATTCGATGAGTTCGTCTTTGACCCACTCTTCGATAATACCCAGTTCATATGCACATTCTGCCTTGCGGTCCAACCGAACTTTGTTTTCATTGGTTCTACCGACACCCTCATAAGCAGGAACGATATACTTACCGTCGTGCTTGAGATGCTTGAGTAGCGCAGCGACGCTTGCCTCTGGTATCGAAATTTGTTTCTTCATCGGGAATTCCGTGAGGCGAATGACTTCAGGCGCCGTTGCGAGATTGTCGAAAAGGATATGGTGCAGAACTGCTTCCTAGATGGAAGCGTAGGATAACACTTGCATCCGGATCTAAGCACGTAAAAACCATTCCTTAGATTCCAATCCCTCCATCAACTTATAGATATAGCGCGCGGACATGAATTCTTCGCCCAAGCGTTTTGCCAAAGCAGCGTTACTTATGAAATTGAAATACGAAAGATGCCAGTCTTCACTGGCGATATGCGCTCTCACATAACTATCAATCGCGTCGTGCGTTTTCTTGTCGAACGTCACTTCGGCACTCTCCTACGAAACGCGAGACTAGTGCTCCGCCTCTCAAGAACGTATTATATGCACGTTTCAGGTGCAGGTAATTAGCATAAGCGCAATAAAGGAATCGGAGGAATGACCAAGGCGCCCCGCCTCGAATCTAACGCTGGCACGAATGGAACGACGTTGTTGCCTGACCGAAGGTTCTATGAAAAGCCCACCAGTCCCCTTCGTTCCAGCATAGACGTATTTGTGTCGCCGTTCCTAGAAGCTCTGGACAATAGGAAAATAGGTATACGGGTGCGCCGAAATCATGCTCCAATGATTACCGCATACGGTCTCCTTCATCGTCGCATGAACAGAGCGATAACCTTGGCGCTAGACACCGTTGAAAAATATGAAGACGCAAGAAAGTTAGAAGGCTTTGGCGGAGATCTCTCAGGACAACCGTCTTTCGCATCCGATGCATTCGTCGATGCCGTATACAAAGCAGCTGAACTATTTGAGTTTTACGATAGCGATATCGTGGACTATCTGGAACCATCGCTCACTTACCACCAGAAGTCTCGTTACAAGAAGGCGCTGAAGGAAATCACAGGACACTGGGATAGGCTGTGCAACGGCTGTAAGCACAACCATTCTTTCATAGTCCCGATTGAGGGAAAATACGCAGACGGTGCATGGGTCTCAGGGTATTCGTCCTATCGACACGAGGGACAGGAGATGCGGATCGATAAAGGAATACACAGATTTTCCGACGTTTTATCTTACAATTGGTCTTTTCGAAGACTGATGGGATCTATACTGGAAGCTGATATAGCCGCGACGATGTTGGTGAAATCAATACCAGACGATCCGTTTGCTGATGCCATTGACAGCAATCTGATTCCGCTACCGTATTCACACATTCTTCCGCGTATTTCTGGCCGAGCATTAGACGCCTTCCCTGGTGAACATAAGCTTCGAGTTCCTCAACTGTCGCTGTTCGGACAAGGAGGCCGGGAACAACCGCTTTTTTCCGCGTCTCCAACCGCCCACGCCACAGAATGCAGCCTCCTTTGTGTGTTCGAGATCACAACTGCGACCATGGCAATACAGCAACCCTATTCGGATAACATCGCAAGATTCGCCCTAAGTAGGGGTGCTGGCGCTGACCGCGTACCGCTCGCCGGCTTCTATCGTATGGTGATGAACGGGGTTTCGGTTCCGCCTAAGGAAGCACATTAACGACAAGATTTCCTAGTCTACGCCACATTCGCCCATCGATCGGAGGCACATATCTCAGCTCTGGCTCGCCTGCAGCCAGTTGTGCCACTGTTCCTCGGAGCCGTAGAAGACGTTGAGGTCGATCTTTTCGTTGACGCCCTTGGACAGGCCCGAGCCGGAATATTGCCAGAACAGCCAGCGCCGGTCGGGGTAGACCTTGGACGGGTGGGCGGCGACCGAGCGGAGCCAGAAGGGATAGTCGCGGAAGTGGCCGCGCAGGTTGTCCTTGTAGAAGTCGGGCGCGGTGTAGATGACCGGGCGCTTGCCGTAATGGCGCTCGAGCTTGTCCATGAAGACCTGCATCTTCTCGCGGGCCTTTTCCGCCGACAGCTTGAAGCGGCAGCTGGATTCTCCGTTGTATTCGACGTCGATCACCGGCGGCAGCGCGTCGGGGTCGCGCGGCACGTTGCGGATGAACCAGTCGGCCTGTTCGCCGGCGGTGCGGCACCAGTAGAAGAAGTGGTAGGCGCCGTGCTTTATGCCCGCTTCCTTGGCGCGCCGCCAGTTGGTCTTGAACATCGGGTCGATGTGGTCGCCGCCGTCGGTCGCCTTGATATAGGCGAAGTTGGCGCCTTGCGTCCTGAGTTTCGCCCAGTCGATGTCGCCCTGCCAGCGCGACACGTCGACGCCATGGACAGCGTATTTCTTCGGCGAGGCCTTGCCGAAATTGATCGGCTTGGCGTCGCGGAACTGGTGGCTGTAGACCTTGGTGCGGGTGCGCTGGCCACGCGGCGAGGGCTGCTCGGGGGCAATCAGCGCCTCGACCGGCTTGCCCGAGGGCACCGGCATGCCGACGGTCATCGGTGCGGCGGCAAAGGCCTGCGGCTGCGGCACATTGCCGGCCCAGGCCAGTTCGTGGGTTTCGCCGGGGGGAACGGCAGCTGCCGGCGCCTGGGCAACGGCCGCGGGCGGGGTCGCGACCGGGCCGCCGACGGGGCCGCCGATCGGGGCGGAGGGCACGGGGCTCTGCGCGCGGGCCACGGCACCGGTCGTCTCGCGCGAGGGCTGCGGCAGCAGCGCCGTTTCCGGATCGGAGCCGGAAATGCAGCCCGACAGGGTGAGGCAGGCGAGGAAGATCGCAGGAACAGCCGTGAAACGCATGAGAAACCCGTAACGCAAAACAAGGGGTTGGCCTTTTCGCCGCCTGCGGTTGCGCGCCGACGCGAATTGCCAACGCTCAGACTAGCGGCAAAGACTTAATTCAATCTTTACGGATTAGGGCCTGCGCATGGGCCGGCGGTCACAGGGGCGTGACCGGCGGATGATGCAAGCGGCGGTCTGCGGCATCCGGGCCGGAATTTCCAGCGAGCGGTGGCAGAACGGAAGCGTCCCCTCCCCGTCTTCTGCGGCGAAGGGACGCGGCCGATTTCCTGTGTATTGTCCGGCTAGACGCGGATTGCCAACCTGAGGCCACCCCAGTGACGGCCGCCGACGGTGATCGGGGCGGAGATGTCCTTCATCACCACGAAATTGCCGCCGCCCATGTCGCGCCGATAGGTCTGGACGAGGAAGGGCGCGGTCGAGCGGCCGGCGGCGAGACCCACGCGGTCGGCGAAGATGCGGCGGTTGCGGCAATTGGCGGTGTTCCACACGGCATCGCCCGGCCGCTGCGGGGCGGAGAATTTCTTGTTGTGGGTCGGCAGGTAGCCGTTGGTATCGACGGCGGCGC
>DAIMJJ010000106.1:0-14027 GCA_036722275.1 Rhizobium sp.
GGGAGATCGCGGCGACCGAGAGGCCTTCGACGGTCTGCTGCAGGCGCAGCTGCATTTCGGCGCGCCGGTTCATGGTGGCGAGCAGCGCCGAGTTCTGGCGTTCCAGTTCCACGTCGATCCAGCTTCGCACGAGGCTGTTGGCGCGCGACAGCTTGCGTGACAGGTTGGCCTGGCGCTCCTCCACGGACTGGCAGGTGCGCATGGCCGGCGCCAGGCGCCGTTCCAGGAAGGCGCCGAGCATTTCATATCCAGGCTTCGGCGCTTCATCCAGCGCCCGCACGCGTTCGCGCACGATGCCCTCATAGGCGCGGCTTGCACCGAAACGATAGAGGCTGAGCGCGGCATTGGCCTCGAGTTCGGCGGCCAGACGCGTGAGCTCCGACAGCATGGCGTCCGCCTCCTCGCGCGCATGCGCCTTCATCCGCTGCGTGACCGCCGTCAGGCCGTCCTCGATGCGGCGAATGTCCGGCGACAGCGTCTGCGCCAAGGGCAGGCCCAGCATGGCGAGCGTGCGATAGGTCTCGATGTCGAGCAGACGCTGCACCAGCGCACCGCGCCCGGCATCGGTCAGACTGCGATCGACCACGAGAATACGCGTCAGCCCGTCGCCGTCCTGGCGAAAATCGGTCAGCACGGTGGCCTGTCCGTTCTTGACGTCGCTGTAGCAGAGGCTCGTCAGGTCGAAGAGCTGCATGGCCGCCTCAACCGCGGGCCCCTCATGGCGGATTTCCAGCCGGATGCCGGACATCAGCGGGCCCGGCGCGGAAAAGCCGTCGCCAAAAGGATGATCCAGGATTTCGCCCCCGAAGGCCTCGGGCAGCGGACCGTCCCAGAACCAGGTGGAAAACTCGGTATGCCGCTCCCAGCGCAGCGTGCCCTGCCCCCAGGGCATGGCGTGGTGGCGGGCATTGCGGTCCGGCACGGTCACCCCGCGGGCCCGCGACAGTTCGGCGAGCGCGCTGTGGTGCACGGATGAGCCGCCATCCATCATGAAGGCGAGCTGCACGATCACCCGCTCCGATTTCACCAGCGCATAGGGCCTTGCGTGGATCTCTCCCAGCGCCAGCGCCCGCTCCGGCGAAACCGGAAATGCAAAACTGCCCTTCGACACGCACCCTCTCCCGTCAACACGCACTTTCAGACTCCTTAGCAAAAGGTGGATCGCATGGGCAGTGGGCGAGGGCATGATCTGCCTGCCCATGACGCAATGTCGCGCCACCCGCGCGCCAACTGGACAAATTAATTGACCAATCCCTCGGCGACTTGCTACACAAGCCACCAAGGGAGACTGTCGTGATCGACAAGGAAAACGGGCTTTTTGCCCAGATCAGCCATAGCCGCACCGCAAGCGAAGTGGTCCAGCAGATCGAACTGCTGATCCTCGACGGGGTGCTGCGCGACGGCGACCGCCTTCCGGGCGAACGCGATCTGTCCCAGGATCTCGACGTGTCGCGGCCGATCCTGCGCGAGGCGCTGAAGGAACTTGAGGCGCGCGGCCTGCTCGTCTCCCATCACGGCGGCGGCACCTATGTCGCCGACATTATCGGCCAGGTGTTTTCCAAGCCGATCACCGAACTGATCTCCCGCCATGCCCGCGCGACGCGCGACTATCTCGAATATCGCCGCGAACTCGAAGGGCTGACGGCGGAACTTGCCGCGCAGCGCGCCACCGACACCGACCGGGCGCTGCTTTCCCGCATCGTCGACGACATGAGACAAGCGCATGAGAGCGGCCATGCGGAAGACGAACTGGCCGCCGATGTCGAGTTTCACAACGCCATCGGCGAAGCCGCGCACAACATCATTCTGCTGCACACGATGCGCGCCTGTTACCGGCTTCTGTCGCAGGGCATCTTTTTCAACCGCAAGGCCGTCTTTGCGCTGGCCAATGCGCGCGAGCGGCTGCTGGAGCAGCATCTGGCCATCCATGCGGCCATCCTCGCGGGTGATGGAGAGGCCGCCAAGGCGGCTGCCCAGGCGCATATCGACTTCGTCATGCAGGCCGTCGATCAGGCGAGCCGCGCCGACGAATGGGGCCGCGTCGCCAAGCTGCGGCTGATCCGCCGCGACAGCACCCCGCAGACGACCAAAGCCAACCGCGCGAGCGCTCACGACAAGACGGAGACATCCCGATGACGGCATCTCAACCAGCACCCAGGGTCGGGCTGTTCGCCACCTGCCTGGTCGATCTCTTTCGCCCGAGCGTCGGCTTCTCTGCGGCGAAGCTGATCGAGGATGCCGGTTGTGCGGTGCATGTGCCGATGGCCCAGACCTGCTGCGGCCAGCCGGCCTATAATTCCGGCGACCGCAAGGATGCCCGCGCGCTTGCGATCCAGGTGATCGAGCTGTTCGAGGACTATGACTATGTCGTTGCGCCTTCCGGCTCCTGCGCCGCCATGCTCAAGCACCACTATCCCGAGCTGTTCAAGGGCGATGTCAAATGGGAGGAGCGCTGTCGGCGCTTCTCGGACAAGGTGTTCGAGCTCGTCTCCTTCCTCACCGACGTGATGTTCCTGCCCGGGGTCGATGCGACCTTCGATGGCAGCGTCACCTACCATGACAGCTGTTCGGGTCTTCGCGAACTCGGCGTCCAGAAGCAGCCGCGCAAGCTCTTGGCGACCGTCGAAGGGCTGGAGCTCAGGGAGATGGCCGGCAGTGACGTCTGTTGCGGCTTCGGCGGCACCTTCTGCGTCAAGTATTCCGACATTTCCGGCACCATCGTCTCGAAGAAGACGGCCACGATCACCGAGACCGGCGCCGACATGCTGCTGGCGGGAGACATGGGCTGTCTCATGAACATGGCGGGCAAGCTGAAACGCGAGGGCTCGACCATCGAGGTCCGGCATGTCGCCGAGGTGCTGGCCGGCATGACCGACAGCAAGCCGATCGCCGGCTCGGCCAAGTGAGGGATGAAGCGCCATGCAGTTCACCGCCCCGCAGTTCAAGGAAAACGCCGCCCGCGCCCTGCATGACCCGCAATTGCGGAAGGCGCTGCAGAATGTCGAGAAGGGCTTCATCTACAAGCGTGCGGCGGCCGTCTCGGCGCTGCCCGAATTCGACGCGCTGCGCGAGAATGGCCGCGACATCAAGAACCATACGCTGGCCCATCTCGATCTCTACCTCGAGGCCTATGAGCAGAAGGTGACGGCCTCCGGCGGGCATGTGCACTGGGCCGAAAGCGCCGAGGATGCGCGCCGGATCGTGCTCGATATCTGCCGCCGGGTGAAGGCGAAGACCGTCACCAAGGGCAAGTCGATGATCACCGAGGAGATCAACCTCAACGAATTCCTCGAACAGCACGGGGTCGAGCCGGTGGAGACGGACCTTGGCGAGTACATCATCCAGCTGCGCGGCGAACATCCGAGCCATATCATCGCGCCCGCCGTCCACCTCAACAAGGAACAGGTCGAGGCGGATTTCCGGCGCGTGCACACGCATCTCGACGCCGACCGCGACCTGACGGCGCCCGAGACGCTGCTGTCAGAGGCCCGCGAAGTGCTGCGCAAGCGCTATTTCCAGGCCGATGTCGGCATTACCGGCGCCAATTTTCTGATCGCCGAGACCGGCTCCTCGGTCATCGTCACCAATGAGGGCAATGGCGACCTCACCCAGACGCTGGGCAAGGTCCATGTCGTCGTCGCATCGATCGAGAAGATCGTGCCGACGCTCGAGGACTGTTCGCAGATCCTCCGCCTGCTCGCCCGTTCGGCGACCGGCCAGGACATGTCCGTCTACACGACCTTCTCCACCGGGCCGAAACGGGCAGACGATCCGGACGGTCCGGGCGAGTATCATGTGATCCTGCTCGACAATGGACGGACCGCGATGCTCGGCACCGAGTTCCAGGAGATGCTGCGCTGCATCCGCTGCGGCGCCTGCATGAACCACTGTCCGGTCTACCATGCGGTCGGCGGCCATGCCTATGGCTGGGTCTATCCCGGGCCGATGGGATCGGTGCTGACGCCGTCGCTGTTCGGCGTCGAGCAGTCGGCGCATCTGCCCAATGCCTCGACCTTTTGCGGCCGCTGCGAGAGCGTCTGTCCCATGCATATCCCGCTGCCGAAGATGATGCGCCACTGGCGCGAACGCGAGTTCGAGCGGCATCTGACGCCGGCCACCGCCCGTTACGGCCTGTCGGTCTGGGCCTTTTTTGCCCGTCGGCCAAAACTCTATCGCATGGCGGCCACGATCGGGGCTGCCGTGCTGTCGCGGCTCGGCGGCAGCAACAAGCGCATCGCCGCCCTGCCCTTGGCCGGCGGCTGGACGAAATACCGGGATCTGCCAGCGCCGGAAGGCCAGACCTTCACCCAGGCCTGGGCCGCGCGCCAGGCCAAGCGACAGGGAGCGTGAGCATGGACGGCAGAACCGCAATTCTCTCCAAGATCCGTGCGTCGCTGAAGGCGACGGACACCGACGAAGTCCGGCGCGCGGCGGTGGCGACCCGCCTCGCCCAGGCGCCGAGGGGCATCATCCCCGCGCGCGGACAGCTGCCGCCCCCGGAACGGGTCGCGCTGTTTCGTGCCATGGCGGAGAAGTACAACGCCACCACCGAGGCGATCGCCTCCCTTACCACCCTTCCGGCTGCCGTCGCGGACTATCTCAAGGCCCGCAATCTGCCGGCGGCAATCCGGCTCGGTACCGATCCGCGGCTTGCCACCGTCCCCTGGTCGAGCGAAGCGACGCTGGAGATCCGTCACGGCGCGTCTGACGGGCATGATCTGGCCGCCGTCAGCCACGCCTTCGGCGCGGTTGCCGAAACGGGTACGCTGGCGCTACTGTCCGGGCCCGACAATCCGGTAACGCTCACCTTCCTGCCCGAACACCATATCGTGGTCGTCAACGCCCAAGAGATCGCCGGCGACATGGAGACGATCTGGGCCAGACTGCGCGGTCTGAAAGGCGGGCTCATGCCGCGCACGGTCAACTTCGTCACCGGACCGTCGCGCTCGGCGGATATCGAACAGACACTGCTGCTCGGGGCTCACGGACCCCGTGCGCTGCATATCGTCCTTGTCGGTGAAACCTAACCGGCAGGTTGTCCGGGCACGATCAGGCGGAAATAAAATACCTCTCCAATGGAACAATTAGCCACGCCGCGCATTAGTGTTTGCGTTTTCGGAACCAATTTTCTATTGTGAGCGATATGAGCAACTACAATGACGTGTACGCAGCGCCACGGATCGCGCTCGTTTCCACCCATGGCTATGTGGCTGCACATCCGCCTCTCGGCGCGGCGGATACGGGCGGTCAGGTCGTCTACGTCCTTGAACTGGCGAAGAAACTGGCCCAGCTCGGGCACAAGGTCGATATCTACACCCGCCGCTTTGAGGACCAGCCGGAGATCGACGAAGTCGATCCCGATGTGCGCATCATCCGCATCCCCTGCGGCGGCCCGGACTTCATCCCGAAGGAATATCTGCACCGGCATCTCAATGAATGGAACGAGAAGGCGCTGCGCTATATCAAGCGCGAAAACCTCTCCTATCTGTTCGTCAACAGCCATTACTGGGATGCCGGCGTCGCCGGCCAGCGCCTGTCGGAAGCGCTGAACATTCCGCACATCCACACCCCGCATTCGCTCGGGCTGTGGAAGAAGCGCCAGATGGAGACCGACTATCCGGAGCGGGCCGACAAGTTCGAGGCCGAGTTCAACTTCAAGGAACGCATCCAGCACGAGTTGATCGTCTATCGCAGCTGCCAGCTGGTGGTGGCGACCACGCCGATCCAGCTCGACATGCTGGTCGATGATTATGGCCTCAGCCGCAGCCGCGTGCACATGATCCCGCCGGGTTACGACGACAACCGCTTCTATCCGGTGTCGGAAGCCTCGCGCCAGATGATCCGCCAGCGTCTCGGCTTCGACGGCAAGGTGGTGGTGGCGCTCGGGCGCCTCGCCACCAACAAGGGCTACGACCTGCTGATTGACGCCTTTTCGGTTCTGGCAAGCCGCGTACCCGATGCGCGGCTGCGGCTGGCGCTCGGCGGTGAAAATCTCGATGCGCAGGAACAGGGCATTCTCGACGGGCTGAAGAGCCAGGTGGCCGATCTCGGCCTCAAGGATCGAGTCGATTTCACCGGCTTCATCCCCGACGAGGAGCTTCCCGACTACTATCGCGCCGCCGATCTCTTCGTGCTGTCCAGCCGCTACGAACCCTTTGGCATGACGGCGATCGAGGCCATGGCGAGCGGCACCCCGACCATCGTCACCATCCATGGCGGCCTCTTCCGAGCGGTCAGCTATGGCCGGCACGCGCTCTATGCCGATCCCTTCGACAAGGAGGATCTCGGCATCACCATGATGAAGCCGTTTCGCCATCCGCGCCTCAGGGACCGGCTGTCGCGCATGGGCGCCCACAAGGCCCGCAGCCTGTTCACCTGGACCGGGATCGCACAACAGCTGGTGGCGCTGGTCGAGGGCCGGCCGGTGGCTCAGGCGCTCGAGGAAGCCGATTGGGCGGAACCATGGAACGACGGCGATTGAAACCGGTTCGGCTGTTTTCTTCGGACCTGGACGGGACGCTGGCCGGCGACCGCGACGCCTCCCGTCGGTTTGCCGCCTTCTGGGACACGCTGGAGCCGTCGGCGCGGCCGTTCCTCGTTTACAATTCCGGACGGCTGGTGGACGATATTCTCTCGTTCACGGCCGAAGAAGGCCTGCCGCCCGCCGATTTCGTGATCGGCGGCGTCGGCACGATGATGGCGGGAGATGCCTTGACCGGCGTCGACACGGAATATGCCGAGTTCATCGCCGACGGCTATGATGCGCTGGAGATCGCGACGCTCGTGCGGGATTTTCCCGGCCTTCGCCGCCAGCCGGAACGCTATCAGCATGATCGCAAATCGAGCTGGTATCTGCATGACGCGGACGAGGACCGGCTGTCCGATCTCCGAAGCAAGCTCGGCGGCAACGGCTTCAAGGTCAAGATCGTCTATTCCAGCAATCGCGACCTGGACATCCTGCCGGCCAATGCCGACAAGGGAAACGCGCTGGTCTGGCTCTGTCGCAAGCTGGACATCGGGCTCGAGGAAGTCGTCGTCGCGGGCGACACCGGCAATGATGCGGACATGTTTGCGCTTCAGGGTGTGCGCGGCATCATCCCGGCCAACGGCTTCGACGAACTGAGACGGCGGATTGCCGCCGACGGCCTCGTCTATCAGGCCTCGTTGCACGAGGCCGACGGCGTCGTCGAAGGACTGCGCCACTGGCTGGCAAACGGGCCGGCCGACTGACCAAAATCGGGCGTTTCCAAAGCATTTCTTGACGCTGCGGCGAACGCTCACAAAACTGCCGGAAATCAGGCGCATCTGGCGCTTATCTTCGTTGCCGGAATGTCGACGGCGGAGCGAATCGGGGTAAGCTTGAAATCCATGACGACAGAGGTGCCGAGACCATTGACCATTATCAGCCGGATCGCTTCCGATATGCAGTTGATGCTGCGGCGCCCGCCCCGCCAGCAATATGCGGCGCTTTGCTTTCGCAAGCGCAAGAAGCAGCCGGCACCTGAGGTCCTTCTCGTCACCAGCCGCGACACCGGCCGCTGGGTCATTCCCAAGGGTTGGCCGATGCGGGGCAAGAAGTCCCACGCGGTTGCCGAACGCGAGGCCTATGAAGAGGCGGGCGTCAAGGGCACCGTGTCGCGCGAGCCGGTCGGCTATTACTCCTATCAGAAGGGCATGGACGGCGGACTGAAGATCAACTGCCGGGTTCAGGTCCATGCGCTCGAAGTGAAGGAACTCCTCAAGGATTTTCCGGAGAAGGGAACCCGCAGGCTCGAATGGGTGAGCTGCGAGGAAGCGGCGGCCCGCGTGCAGGAGCCGGAGCTGAAGGTTCTGTTCCACACCTTCGCCCGCAGCTTTTCCAACCTTTCAAAACCTGCCGCTGCCGCAGAAAGCGCTGAATATTAGACTGTCACATAACTGTCATATTGAAGCAAAACGCATTTGCTACTAGGCAGTCGCCAGACAGGAGCGCATTGGTCCATCCATAGACGGACGGCCACTTTTCCTCCGCATGCACCGAGACTCTCCGGACGCGCCACCCACGTGGCGCTCCGCAAGGAAACCCTTTGATGGCCAAGTCAACGCCCAAGCTCGTCAAGCCGACCCTGGACAAGGATCTGGACAAGATCGCCTTTGTCGAGGAAGCCGCCCAGCATGTGTCGCGCACCTATGCGCCGCTCGGCATCGGCCTGATCTTCCTGATCCTGGCGACGCTGTTTTCCGGCCTCTCGGTGATGAACCAGCCCGGCGCGCTGATGGTGGTCGCGGCTGCGGCGATCGGCGCCTATATGGCGATGAACATCGGCGCCAACGACGTCACCAACAATGTCGGCCCGGCCGTCGGATCCCGCGCCATGTCGATGACGACGGCGCTCATCATCGCCGCGATCTTCGAAACCGCGGGCGCCATGATCGCCGGCGGCGATGTGGTCTCGACGATTTCCAAGGGCATTGTCGATCCGGCCCAGGTGCCGGACGCGGACATCTTCTCTCTCGCCATGATGGCCGCGCTTCTGTCCTCGGCGCTCTGGGTCAATCTCGCCACCTGGCTCGGCGCCCCGGTCTCGACCACCCATGCCGTCGTCGGCGGCGTCATGGGATCGGGCATCGTCGCCGCCGGCTTCGGCGCGATCAACTGGGATTCCATGGCCGGCATCGCCGCCAGCTGGGTCATCTCGCCGCTGCTCGGCGGCGTGATCGCGGCACTGTTTCTTGCCTTCATCAAGGAATTCATCATCTACCGGCACGACAAGATCGGAGCCGCCAAGCGCTGGGTGCCTGTGCTGAACGCCTTCATGGTCGGCTCCTTCACTGCCTATCTTGCGCTCAAGGGGCTGAACAAGGTGATGACGGTCAGCCTGTTGGGCGCGGTTCTGCTCGGCCTCTTCGCCGGCGGTCTTGCCTGGCTCGGCAGCATCCCGCTGATCCGTCGCCAGGCGATCGGGCTGGAAAACCGCAACCAGTCGCTGCGCAAGCTTTTCCGCCTGCCGCTCATCATGTCGGCCGCCCTGCTCTCCTTCGCCCACGGTGCCAATGACGTGGCCAATGCCATCGGCCCGTTGTCGGCAATCGTGCATACCGCGCAGGCCCACCAGATTGCCGCCGAGGTTCAGATCCCGCTGTGGGTCATGATCATCGGCGCCGCCGGCATCTCGCTCGGTCTCCTTCTGTTCGGTCCGCGGCTCATCCGCCTCGTCGGTGAACAGATCACCAAGCTCAACCCGATGCGCGCCTTCTGCGTCGCGCTTTCGGCGGCCGTGACCGTCATCCTGGCCTCCTGGCTCGGTCTTCCGGTGAGCTCGACCCACATCGCCGTCGGCGCCGTGTTCGGCGTCGGCTTCTTCCGTGAGTGGTACACCCGCAACTCCAAGCGCCGCATCGAGTACATGAAGATGAAGGCGGACTTCTGGGAGATCGAAGACACCCGCGAGCGCAATCCGGACGAGATGCGCCGCCGATACCTGGTGCGCCGCTCGCACTTCATGACCATCGTTGCGGCGTGGATCATCACGGTTCCGGCCTCCGCCGGGCTTGCAGCGCTGCTCTACTGGATTATGTTCCAGCTCTTCTTGTAAGAGGCAGGACGGACCATGCGCGCGAACTACCGGATGCAGAGGCTCTACATCGAGGCTAATCTCGGCCCCGGAGCCGTCGTCGAGGCCACCCCGGAGCAGTTCAACTATCTCGCCAACGTGCTTCGCCTTGCCGAAGGGGCCGAGATCCTCGTCTTCAACGGCCGCGACGGCGAGTGGAAGGCGAGCCTTTCCTTTCCGACCCGCAAGCGTATCCTCCTCAACGCGACCGAGGAAACCCGTCCGCAACCGGCCGACTGCGATCTGCACTTCCTGTTTGCGCCGCTGAAGGTCGGCCGCATGGACTATCTGGTGCAGAAGGCGGTGGAGATGGGGGCGGGCCTGTTGCAACCGGTGATGACCCAGCATGTGCAGGGCAAGATCACCAGCCTGGAGCGGCTGCAGGCCAATGCCATCGAGGCGGCCGAACAATGCGGCGTGCTGGCGATCCCGCGGGTTGCGCCGGTGCAGAAGCTGAAGGACCTGCTCGAGCGCTGGCCGGCGGAGCGGTGCATCATCTTCTGCGACGAGGACAGCCAGACGCAAAATCCGCTGCCCGCCCTCTCCCGCATCACCGAGCGCAAGCTCGCCCTGCTGGTCGGCCCCGAAGGCGGGTTCTCCGACGAGGAACGCCAGCTTCTGCGCAGCCTGCCCTTCGTCACCGCCATTCCGCTCGGGCCCCGGATCCTGAGGGCCGACACCGCCGCCGTGGCGGCACTGGCCGTGGTTCAGGCGGCGATCGGCGACTGGCACTGAAGGCTCTCATTTTGTCCATTCAGACATTGGTGTCGGTCTTGTGCATGTGGCGTTTTTTTGACCGGCATTTAAGAGATTTTCACTTGCGCCGCCCCCAATTCCGGTCCAATCACCTTGCACAATGGGCCGGTGCGCGTGCCGGCAACGCCAACCAAGGTCTCTTCCATGGCTCGTGATACCACCGACGACACTCCCCTTTCCTCCGTTTCCCAGATGGCGGATTACCTTGCGGGAGGGTGCAAGCCGAAGGACGCGTTCCGCATCGGCACCGAGCACGAAAAGTTCGCCTTTTTCCGCGCCGACAACAGCCCCGTGCCCTATTTCGGCGCGGCCGGCATCCAGGCGCTGCTGCTCGGCATGCAGGAGAAGACGGGCTGGGACCCGATCATGGACGGCGACAACATCATCGGGCTTGCCCATGCCAAGGGCATGGGGGCAATCTCGATCGAGCCGGGCGGTCAGTTCGAACTCTCCGGCGCGCCGCTCGAGACCCTGCACGAGACTTGCCGGGAATCGAACCAGCATCTCGCCGTGCTGCGCGAGGTTGCCGAACCGATGGGCATCCGCTTCCTCGGCATCGGCGGCAGTCCGAAATGGACGCTGGCCGAGACGCCGCGCATGCCGAAGTCGCGCTACGAGATCATGACGCGCTACATGCCGAAGGTCGGCAGCCATGGCCTCGACATGATGTACCGCACCTGCACGATCCAGGTGAATCTCGACTTCTCCTCGGAGGCCGACATGCGCCGCAAGATGCGCGTCGGCATGCGGCTGCAGCCGCTGGCAACGGCGCTGTTTGCCGCCTCGCCCTTTACGGAGGGTAAGCCGAACGGGCTTCTGTCCTGGCGCGGCGACATCTGGCGCGACACCGACAATGCCCGGGCCGGCATCCTGCCCTTCACGCTCGACGACGATTTCGGTTTTGCCGACTATGTCGAATGGGCGCTCGACGTGCCGATGTACTTCATCGTCCGCGACGGTCGTTACCACGACTGCACCCACATCACCTTCCGCCAGTTCATGGCCGGAGCATTGAAGGGCGAGGTCGCGGCCTGGGAGCCGACGCTCGGCGACTGGACCAACCATCTGTCCACGCTCTTCCCCGACGTGCGGCTGAAACGTTTCCTCGAAATGCGCGGTGCCGACGGCGGTCCGTGGCGGCGCATCTGCGCGCTGCCCGCCTTCTGGGTCGGTCTGCTCTATGACGACGCCACGCTGGAGGCCGCGGACGCGCTCACCCGCGGCTGGAGCTTTGCCGAGGTCAACGCCCTGCGCGACGCCGTACCGTCCAAGGGCCTCAAGGCCGAGATCGCCGGCCGGTCCCTGCTCGACATTGCGCGCGAGGTGGTCTCGCTGTCGCGCCAGGGTCTGAAGAACCGCGCCCGCCTCAATGCGGAAGGCCAGGACGAAAGCGTCTTCCTCGGCCCGCTGGACGAGGTCGTCGCCAAGCAGACGACGCTCGCGGACGACCTGTTGTCGCTCTATCACGGGCGCTGGAACGGCTCGGTCGATCCGGTCTTCGACGAATACCAGTACTGACAGGACGGCTTCTGACCGGCGCATTGCGTCCTTCACCCCGATGCTCGCCGATCGGGAAAAACCGGTTTGCGCCTGCTCGTTTCCCGCTATAGTGCGCTATCTGCTTTGCGAGCTCGGAGAAGGAACGTCGATGTTGCCACTGTTTGACATGATGCTGCGGGCGCAGAACGGCACCGCCATGGAAGCCATGGCGAGCCAGTTCAATCTGGCCCAGGAGCAGGTAACGAAGGCGATGGCGGCCCTGATGCCAGCCTTCTCCTCCGGCCTCAAGCGCAACACCAGCAATCCTTACGACCTCTCGGCGCTGATCGGCGCGATGGCATCGGGCAATTACGCCAAATATTTCGAGGACATGAGCAAGGCGTTCACGCCGCAGGGCATTGCCGACGGCAACCAGATCCTGGAAAAGCTGTTCGGCTCCAAGGAGGTCTCGCGCGCGATTGCCGCCCAGGCCGCGCAGTTCACCGGCGTCGGTCAGGAAGTGCTCAAGCAGATGCTGCCGGTGATGGCCGACACCATCATGGGCGGCCTGTTCAAGCAGACGACAGGGCAGATGGCCGACACCAATCCCTTTGCCGGCACGCCGATGGCGCAGATGATGCAGCAATGGCTGGAAAATACCGGCTTCCAGCCGAAGCCCGCACCGCAACCGCAGCCGAACATCTTCGACAATCCCTTCACCAAGGCCTTCCAGGAGATGATGGGTGGCGCACAGAAGCCGCAGCCGGCACCGGCAGCCAGCGGCAATCCGTTCTTCGACAATCCCTTCGCCAAGGCCTTCCAGGACATGATGACGGCGACCTATGGCGGGGCGCCCACGGCTGCCCCCGCCAAGGAAGCGCCAAAATCCGAAGCGGAGACCGCGCCTGCCGCGAAGATGAGCGAGCTGATGAACGCCATGTTCGACAGCGGTCTTGAAGTGCAGAAGAACTACCAGAAGAGCATGGAGCAGATCTTCGACAGCTATCTGACCGCCAATGCACCGAAAGCCGAGCCGGCGCCCGAGGCGGAACCGGACGAACCGAAGGCCTGAAGCTCAGGCGGGCGAACGAAAAAGGGCGGCTCCGGGCCGCCCTTTTCATTTGCCTGCTTGGCTCCCGCTCAGAACTCTTCCCAGTTCCCGGCGTCCTTGCTTGCCGTCGGGGCGGAGGACTTGCCGAAGCCGGAGGACAGCTTGTCGAGCAGGGCCTTGGCCGGCGAGGAGAAGGCGCGATTGCCGGGACCGGCGGGCGCCACCCGCGGAACCAGCGGGCGGACCGGCTTCGGCGGAGCGGCCTGTGTGGCGGGCGAGAAGGTACGATCCGCCATCGAGAAGCTCTTGTCGCGCATGTCGGCGAACTTGCCGGTGGCAGACGCCATGCCCTTTTCGATGACGAACTGACCGACGAGGCCGGACAGCGATTCCGCATCGCGGGCAAGACCCGCCATTTCGGCATTGGTCTGCTCGGCCGCACGGGCGTTCTGCTGGGTGACGTCTTCCATGCGGGCAACCGCCGAGGTGACTTCCTTCAGGCCCGTCGACTGCTCGCGCGCCGCACCGGCGATCGAGTGAATATGGTCGCCGATCTGGACCACCTGGCCGGCGATCGAGGAGAGGACCTCGCCCGTCTGCTTGACCAGGCCAACGCCGTTCGCCACTTCCTCGCCCGACTTGGTGATGAGCGACTTGATGTCCTTGGCGGCATTGGCGGAACGTTGCGCCAGTTCGCGCACTTCCTGCGCGACGACGGCAAAGCCCTTGCCGGCTTCGCCCGCACGCGCGGCCTCGACACCGGCATTCAGCGCCAGGAGATTGGTCTGGAAGGCGATTTCGTCGATCACGTTGATGATCTTGGAGATCTCGCTGGAGGCGTTCTCGATGCGCTCCATGGCATCGACGGCACCGCCGACGATCTGGCCGGAGCGGTCGGAATTGATCCGCGCTTCCTGGGCGAGCTGCGATGCGGTCTCGGCCCGCTCGGTCGAATGGCGGATCGCCTCCATGATCTGGCGCACGGCGCTCGAGGTCTGGACCAGGACGGCCGCCTGCTGCTCCGTGCGCTTGGACAAATCGGAGGTCGCCGAGCTGACCTTGGCGCTCTTCTGGTTGATCTCGCTGACATTGCCGTGCACGGCCGACATGGTTTGCGCCAGGCGGTCGAGCGAGGCGTTGAAGTCGAC
>DAIMJJ010000107.1:0-7972 GCA_036722275.1 Rhizobium sp.
TGGCGGCAAAGGCGGCGCGTTCCTTCCTTGAGGCGGCCGGGCCGACCAGCATGCCGTAGCCGCCGGACCCGTGAACCTCCTTGACCACGAGTTCCTCGAGGTGCTCCAGCACGTATTTCAGGCTGTCAGGCTCGGAGCAGCGCCAGGTCGGCACGTTTTCGAGAAGCGGCTTGCGGCCGGTGTAGAACTCGACGATCTCCGGCATGTAGGAATAGATCGCCTTGTCGTCGGAGATGCCGGTGCCCGGCGCGTTGGCGATGGTGATGTTGCCGGCGCGGTAGACGTCCATGATGCCGGGTACGCCGAGACAGCTGTCGGGGCGGAAGGTCAGTGGATCGAGGAAGTCGTCATCGACGCGGCGATAGAGCACGTCGATCGCCTCGTAGCCCCGCGTCGTGCGCATCTTCACCTTGCCGTCGATGACGCGCAGGTCCGAGCCTTCGACCAGCTCCACGCCCATCATGTCGGCGAGGAAGGAATGCTCGTAATAGGCGGAATTGTAGATGCCGGGGGTCAGCACCGCGACGCGCGGCTTGCCCTTGCAGCCCGGAGGGGCGAGCGAGGCCAGCGACTGGCGCAGCAGGTAGGGATAGTCCTCCACCCGCTGCACCTTGTTCTCCTGGAACAGTTCCGGGAACATCTGCATCATGGTCTCGCGGTTTTCCAGCATGTAGGAAACGCCTGACGGCGTGCGGGCATTGTCTTCGAGCACGTAGAACTGGTCCTCGCCGGTGCGCACGATGTCGGTGCCGACGATATGGGTATAGACACCGCCCGGCGGCCTGAAGCCGATCATCTCCGGCAGGAAGGCGTCGTTCTTCTCGATCAGCTGGCGGGGGATGCGACCCGCCTTGATGATCTCCTGCTTATGGTAGATGTCGTCGAGAAAGGCGTTGAGCGCCAGCACGCGCTGCTCGATCCCCTGCGCCAGACGGCGCCATTCCCGGCCTGAGATGATGCGCGGGATGATGTCGAAGGGAATGAGCTTTTCCGAGGAGTCCGCGTGGCCGTAGACCGCAAAGGTGATGCCCGTCTTGCGGAAGACGTTTTCCGCATCGCGCGACTTTGCAATCAGTCGGGCCGGATCCTGGTTGGAGTACCAGTCATGGTAGTTCTGGTAGGGCAGTCGCGGACTGTTGTCCGCATTCATCATTTCATCAAATGCCAACGGCGCCGTCCCCCTTTTTTGTGCATTTGAATACAACCCATTTGCCAATGCAAGAAGGCTGTAGCGTCGCAGGGGAACAAAGGTCGTCGGCTCGAAAAATCGGCAAAAGCCCGTATTTTCAGCAGGTTCGGCCGGCTGACGGAGGCAAAATCGGCAAAATGGTCCAGGTCTCGACACAGCCACGCGTGGCAAGCCGTGCGCATTTCCGCATTTTGCCTAAAATATAGTCGGCTGGCCAAGTGAAAAAAATCTTGCCGGGCCCGGTTCAGCCGAATTCATCGCAGCCCCCAGGAAAACTCCTTTGACCTCGGCGGGCCGCGCCTTTAACGACGAGGCACCGGGGGACCTCCTGGAAACCGGCCATTCCGGAGCTGCTTGGAGAACCCGCATGACCCTCAGCCGCCTTGCGCCTGCGCTCTTCGTCGTCCTGTGGTCCACCGGCTGGGTGGTGGCCAAGTATGCCAACCTGTTTGCCGATCCGTTGACCTTCCTGACGCTGCGCTACGGCGTGGCCGTCGTTCTGTTCTATCTGGTCTGTCGGTTCGCCGGGGTGATCTGGCCGAAGAGCCGGCTGGCGGTGATCCACGCCATCGTCTCGGGCATGTTCCTGCACGGGCTTTATCTCGGCATGCTGTGGTGGGCGATCGGGCAGGGGGTGCCGGCCGCGCTGTCGGGCATCATCGCCGGGCTGCAGCCGTTGATGACGGGGCTGGCCGCCGCCTTTCTGATCGGCGAGAAGCTGACGCCGACGCAGCGCCTCGGTCTGCTGCTCGGCTTTGCCGGCATTGCCATCGCCGTGCTGCCGAAGGTGTTTTCGGTGAGCGCGGACGCCATTCCCGCCTATGCGGTGGCGGTCAATGTGCTCGGCATGGCCTGCGTGACCGCCGGCACCATCTACCAGAAGCGCTATCTCAAGGAGGGGGACCTGCGGGCGGTGGCGACGCTGCAATATATCGGCGCGCTGATCGTCACCATCCCGGCCGCCCTCCTGCTTGAGGATCTTCGCCTGGATTGGAGTATCGGTCTCTTTGCCACGCTTGCCTGGTCGGTGATCGGCATCTCGATGGGGGCGATTGCGCTGCTTCTCTATCTGATCCGGCGCGGGGACGTGTCGAAGGCGGCGTCCCTCATCTATCTCGTGCCGCCGCTCGCCGCGCTTGAGGCGGCGCTGGTGTTCGGCGAGCAGCTGACCCTGCCGATGATTCTCGGGACCGGGGTCGTCGTGGTCGGCGTCTATCTCACCAATCGCAAGCCGGCGCAGACGCGGCCCGCATGATGGGGCCGCGGTCCGTTGCGTGGACCGGGGACGCTGGAAGACAATGTCCGCACAATGCCTGGAACCGAAAATGGCGCGGCCCGGGGCCACGCCATCTTGATCTTATCTGTCCGATACGGCTCTTAACCGACCGAACGTCTTCGCGGCGGCCGGAAGCTTTACGCTTCGCGGCGACGATTGCGCTGCTGGCCGCCGGCGGGACGGGCCGATCCCGGCTTGCCATGGGCATTGGCCGGACGGCCTGCGCCGCCATTGCCGCCCTTGCGATGGCCGGGCTTGCCGGCCGGACGACCTTCGCCGGCGGGGCGGCCTTCGCCGTCATGCTTCTTGCGGCCGTCGGGGCGTCCCTGGGCCTGGCCCTGGTGGTTGCGGTTGTTGCCGCCACCGCCGCCGCGACGCTGCGGACGGGCCGGGCGAGCGAGGTTCGACGGGGCTTCGCCCGAAGCGACCGGGATCTCGATGCCCATCAGGCGTTCCACGTCACGCAGCAGGCGGCCTTCGTCCGGACCGCAAAATGCGATCGCGATGCCGTCGCGGCCGGCACGCGCGGTGCGGCCGATGCGGTGGACATAGGCGTCCGGCACTTCCGGCAGGTCGTAGTTGAAGACGTGGCTGACGGCCGGGATGTCGATGCCGCGGGCAGCGACGTCGGTGGCGATCAGCGTCTTGATCTCGCCGTCACGGAAGCCCTTGAGTGCGCGCTCGCGCTGGCCCTGGCTCTTGTTGCCGTGGATCGAGGCGACCGAGAAGCCGGTGATGTCGAGGTGCTTCATCAGCTTCTCCGCGCCGTGCTTGGTGCGCAGGAAGACGATGGAGCGACCGTCGGGATTGTCGGCGAGGATCTTCTTCAGCATCTCGGTCTTGGCGTTCTGGCCGGCGACGAAATGCACATACTGTTCCACCTTGTCGGCGGCCTTGCCCGGCGGCGTGACTTCGACCTTGACCGGGTCGGTCAGGAAGTTGGCGGCGAGATCGGCGATGGTCTTCGGCATGGTGGCCGAGAACAGCAGCGTCTGGCGCTTGGCCGGAACCATCTTCGAGATCTTGCGCAGATCGTGGATGAAGCCGAGGTCGAGCATCTGGTCGGCCTCGTCGAGCACCAGATAGGTGACGGCGCGCAGCGAGATCGCGTTGCGGGCGATCAGGTCGAGCAGGCGGCCCGGGGTGGCGACGAGGATGTCGGTGCCCTTTTCGAGCTGCAGCTGCTGCTTGCCGATCGATGCGCCGCCGACGACCTGGTTGATCCGCAGCGGGGTCTTCTTGAGGAAGGAGCGCAGGTTGTCGGCGATCTGGTTTACCAGTTCGCGGGTCGGCGCAAGGATGAGAGTGCGGGTCGTCCGATTGTCGGGACGGGTCGGCTTGGCGAGCAGCATTTCGATCAGCGGCAGGCCGAAAGCGGCGGTCTTGCCGGTGCCGGTCTGGGCCAGACCGATCAGGTCGCGGCCGGACAGAACAATCGGGATGCCCTTCAGCTGGATCGGGGTCGGGGTGTCGTAACCGAGGCTTGCAACCGTGGCGGCAATGTTCTGCGACAGGCCAAGCTCAAGAAAGTTGGTCAATTCTAATACCTTTTCGGGGCGCCACGCGACATCGGGCGAAACCGCGTCCTGCGATCCTGCCTGTCTCGTAGCGTCAAGAACCCCGCGTGAATTGGGAACTTGTAAGTTGGAAAAAGCTTTCCAGCGCGTTCGGTTGCATCGAGCAACTATTTCTCTGCGCTTTTTGTCCTTCTTCGCGTCGTCAATCGGAACGCGGGCCGCTCACGCGGCGGCCGGAAGTTGAAAGCTGACCTGCAGATGGGCCTTTCGCCTTCGAAAGTCAAGGAAATGTTTTTGCGATGCGGCAGAGGGCAAGCGCAGGCGGCGCGATCGATGCCGTGTCAGCTTGCCTCGAGGGTCATGAGATAGCGGGCATAGGTCTGGTCCTCTCCCGGTTCGAACCGGTCGGCAAGCACCTTCCAGTCCTCGATACGGTCGAGCCGGAAATCGCGAAAGGCATTGCGCGTCTCGCACCAGCTGGTCACCACCCAGAGCGCTCCGAAGGCACTCAGACCGAGCGGCCAGATCGTGCGCTGGCTGCGTTCGCCGGCGAGCGAGTGATAGGCGATCCAGCCCTTGCGGGCCCCGAAAGCGCGGAGCGCAGGTCGCCGAGGCAGGATGGCGTCTCCGGCTGGCTTGCCGCGCGAAAGGCATGGATCGGCGCGTCGCGCAGCCGGGCCGCATGTTCGGGCGGCAGGAGCGCATGCATCTTGTCCTTCGCCTCGCGGGCCGCCTGGCCAAGCCGCGGATCGCCCAGCATCTCGACGGCTCTCAGGCCAAAAGCCAGCGCCTCCAGCTGTTCGAAGGTGAAGGTCAGCGGCGGTGCGTCAAAGGCCTCGCGCAGCATGTAGCCGACACCGCGCTCACCCTCGATCGGTGCGCCCGAGGCGATCAGATGCTCCATGTCGCGATAGATGGTGCGGGCAGCGACCTCCATCTTTGCGGCGATTTCGGCGGCGGTCATGGCGCGGCCCGTGGCGCGCATCAACTGGATGATCCGAAACAGTCGGTCGGCGGGCCGCATGCGCGCTCCTGATGACGGTTGTGGCCATAAGGTTGTCAGTTGCCCTGTGTTAGGTCAAGGCATCGGCAATCCAGGAGGCCACCATGACCGAGCATACCGTGACTGAAATCGCCATCTGTACCGTCAGCGACCGCGAAGCGGCCGAGACCGCGCGGCGGGCGGCGACATGATCGCCGACATCGTCGAATGGCGGGACAAGGCGGCAGCCGATGCCGCGGCAGATAAGGTCCGGCGCGACCCGGCCTTTGCCCCCTACATGGCGGCGATCAGTGCCGTTACGGTAATGCGGCACTTCAAGGCCCAAGAGGCGATCTGAAACCATGGCCGAACCCCTGAAACATCTGATCGGCGCACATACGGTGCGCGACACGGTGGTGGTCCTGTCCCGCGCCTTTCCCGAGTTCGACGCCGAAGGCTTTCTCGCCTTCGTCCTGCCTGAGATCGATGGCCTTGAACTGATGCAGCGCGGCCAGCGGATCGCCGAGGGCATGGGATGTTTCCTGCCGCAGGATTTCGCCCGGGCGGCGCCGATCCTTGCCGCGTGCCTGCCGGCGCGGGGATCGGGCGGACTGTCCGGCTGGGCGCTCCTGTCGTTCAACCAGTACATTGCCGCGCGTGGCCTCGATCATGTCGAGCTGGCACTCGATCTTCTGAAGGCGCTGACGCTGCATTTCACCGGTGAGTTCGGCATTCGCGCGCTCATTCACCGGGATCAGGCTCTCGCGCTGTCGATCATCTCGGGCTGGGTCGAGGATCCAAACCACCATGTGCGGCGGCTGGCAAGCGAAGGCACGCGTCCGCGTCTGCCCTGGGCCATGCGGCTTCCGGCGCTGGTCCGTGATCCGGCGCCGATCCTGCCGCTTCTCACGGCTTTGATCGACGATCCGGAGGATTATGTGCGCCGCTCGGTCGCCAACAGCCTCAACGACATTGCCAAGGATCACCCCGATCTGGTCGCCGATTTCGTCGCCGGCCATCGGCCGGGAGCCTCGCCCGAGCGGCTCTGGCTGCTCAGGCATGCCTCCCGCACGCTCCTCAAGAAGGGCCATACCGGGGCACTTGCGAGTTTTGGTTTCGAGCCGCTGGAGGGTGTCACGGCGGATCTCTTCCTGGCGACTGCGCAGGTGGGCTTTCCCGGCGAACTCCGCTTCCGCATCGAACTCAGCAATGCGACGACGCGACCGCAGAAGGTGATGCTCGACTATGCCATCCATCATCGCCTGAAGGACGGCCGCCTCAGCCCCAAGGTGTTCAAGGGCAAGGCCGTGACGCTGCCGCCGTGTGAGGGGTTGGCCATTGAGCGGCGCCATGCGTTCCGGCCGATCACCACGCGGGTCCATTATCCGGGCGAGCACCGGGTCGAGATCCTTGTGAACGGCGAAAGCCTCGCCGGTGCCGCCTTCACGCTTGCCGCCCCGGCCGGCAAGACGGGGCAGGAGGGGTGAGGCGATCGCCCGGGGCTCCGCTCAAAGCGTCAAAGGCTGGCTGTAGAGGAGGTTTTGGTCCTTGTCGTAGAAGGCGGAGGTGCCGCCCTGCTTGGACAGCTTGACGAGAAGAAAGCCCGGGCTCGCCGAGGCAAACAGGCTTTTCGCATGGGCTTTCGGCTTGCGGCTGCGGCTTCCGGCTCCGGAGACGAAGTAGTTCACCTCGTCCGAGCGCAGCGCTTCGAGATGATGGTCATGACCGCACAGATACATGCTCACGCCATGGCGGTCGAGGATCGGCTTGAGGCTTTTTCCGAGGAAGCGGCTGTCGCCGTGGCGGCCGCCGGAAAAGACCGGATGATGGCCGACGACGACCTTCCATTGCGCCGGGCTTGAGGCCAGCGCTTCGTCGAGCCAGCGCAGCTGCATCTCGGCGTCGAGGTGCGTCACCATGTCGAGCAGCGTTTCTCCCTTCATGCGCTGGGTGTCGATGAAGAAGAAGTCGGCGCGGCCGCCGGCAAAGGTCCGGTCGATCTGGAAATAGCGGTCCGGCATGGTCCAGCGCCGGCTCTTTTTCGAATAGTCGATCTGCGCCTGCGCGCTGCCGCCATAGTCGTGATTGCCGAGCACCGCATACCACGGCACCTGCAGGGCCGGCGCGTCATAGATCGCCTCGAAGGTCGTCTGCCACTTGTCGTCGGAGATGCTGTCGACGCCGCTCTCATAGAAATTGTCGCCGGTCGAGATCACGAAGGCGATGTCGTTGCGTTCGCCGATCGCGCCCATGGCACGGGCGACTTCGCGCGCCGTTTTATGCGAGCGGTCGTCGCCCCAGTCGCCGACGACGAGGAAGGTCAGTTCGTCGTCAACAGTCTTGCCGCCCGCTGCCGCGGCCCGGGCCATGCCACCGAGCGCGAGCGCGGCGAGCGCCCTGGTCATCAGGTTGCGGCGGGTGAGTGACATGGCATGTCCTTTCAGATCTCGGCCAATGGCCTGGCATTTCCGCAGCCGGCACGCGTGCGCGCCGCCGACGGGTTTTCAAAACAGCACGGCGACCGTCAGGCCGCCGTCCGCCCGATTGGTAATGTCGATCGACAGATCATAGACGGCGGCGATGTCCCTGACGATCGACAGGCCGATGCCGGTGCCGGGTGTCTGGCTGTCGAGACGGATGCCGCGCTCCATCATCCGCTTGATGCCGGCCGGATCGGCGCCGGGACCGTCGTCCTCGATGACGAGCCGAATGCGGCTGCCGTCACGTTCGGCACTGACACGGATCGTCGTGCGGCCCCACTTGACGGCATTGTCGAGAATGTTGCCCAGCAGTTCCTCAAGGTCGTGCGGGTCGACGCCCACGATCATGCCCGGCGCGACATTGATGCTCCAGGCGAGGGCGCCGCCGCGCGGGGTTCGCTTTAGCGTGCGCACGATCCGGTCGACGGCGGTGGCGATGTCGGCATCGGAGGCGCGGAGCTCGGCGGTTGCCGCGATCCGGCTGCGGGCGAGTTCGCGATCCACATGCGCCTGCATGACGGTGGCGAG
>DAIMJJ010000107.1:8072-14018 GCA_036722275.1 Rhizobium sp.
TTGCGGGTGAACAGCGTGACGAAGACGATCGAGGCCAGCACCATGGCGAGCAGCACACTTGCTGCCGATACGATCAGGAAGCGGCCGCGAATCGACTGCATCAACCGTCGTCCCCGCCGATCCGGTAGCCGTAGCCGCGCCGGGTGGAAATCGTGTCTTTGCCGAGCTTCTTGCGCAGGCGGCCGATCAGCACCTCGACCGAATTGCTGTCGCGTTCAAAGTCTTGGGCATAGAGCTGTTCGGTCAGCTCCATTTGCGAAACGTTGCGATTGCGGTTGTGGGCAAGATGCGCGAGGCAGCGATATTCGAGCGGGGTGAGGTCGACGGGCATTCCGTTTCGGCTGACCGTGTTGGTTCGGGTGTCGATGGTGATCTCGCCGATCTCGATCACAGGGCTCGCCTGACCCGCGCTGCGGCGGATGATCGCCCTCAGCCTCGCCAGCAGTTCGGCCATCTGGAACGGCTTCGTCAGATAGTCGTCGGCGCCGGCGTCGATGCCCTCGACGCGTTCCTGCCAGTTGCCGCGTGCGGTGAGGATGAGAACCGGCAACTGCCGGCCGGCGGCGCGCCAGCGCTTGAGAACCGATAGCCCATCCAAACCGGGCAGGCCGAGATCGAGCACCACGGCGGCAAACTCTTCCGCATCGCCGGTGAACCAACCCGATTCGCCGTCGCTCTCATGCACCACGACGAAGCCCGCGCGCTCCAGATGCAGCGTCACGTCGCGCGCGATCAGCGGATCATCCTCGACCAGCAATATCCGCATTCATTCGTTCTCTATCTCGAGGATCCGGCCGTCGGCTGCATCGACTTCTGCTTCGACGAGGTGTCCGTTGGCCGTCAGGATGCGAAATTCGTAGACCAGCCGGGCATTCTCGCGCTCCACCTTCACCGAAACGATCTCGCCCGGCAGGCGCTCGGAGACGACCCGTTTCAGTTGCGCGAGCGACAGGGCCCGGCCGGAATTGACCGCATCACGCACGGCATCGTGATCGTCATCGTCGGCCATCGCCGGCAGGCAAAGCGAAAGCGCAAGGGCCGCCATGCATCCCATTGTCATCATTCGCCGGTAGATGTGTTTCGCCTGAGCGTCCATTGCCTCTCACTAGCACGGCGAAGCTGATTTTTCGCTGACATTTGCCGTCAGCCTTCGCTCAGTCCGTCTGATCTAGGGTTCGGTCATGGTCGACGGCAATGGTGCTGCGGCCGACGGACAAAGGACATTCCGATGAAGAAGATCATTCTCGCCTCCCTGCTTGCCACCGTTGCCCTCGGCACCGCCGCCCGCGCCGAAAGCGAACATTCTTGCGGCAATGCCCCGAAGGACAAGTGGATGACCGAAGATGCGCTGAAAGCCAAGGCCGTCGGCATGGGCTTCGAGGTTCGCCAGATCAAGGTCGAGGACGGCTGCTACGAGGTCTACGGCATCAAGGATGGCAAGAAGGTTGAAGCCTTGTTCAACCCGGAGACCGGCGAGCAGGTCGGCGCTGAAGGAGACGATTGATGTCTGACGCCACGCAGCAGATGCATGCTGACCATTCCGTCCGCGCTGCGCGGACGGAATGGGTCAAGGTGTGGGATCCGTTCGTGCGGGTCTTCCACTGGTCGCTGGTCGGGCTCTTTGCCTTTTCTTTCCTGACCGGTGACGAGTGGAAGTCGGCCCATATCCTTTCCGGCTATCTGATTGCGACGCTCATCGCGCTGCGGGTCATCTGGGGCGTGATCGGAACCGAGCATGCGCGGTTTAGCTCCTTCATCTATCGCCCCACGACGGTGCTTGCCTTCCTGGCCGACAGCGTGCGCATGCGCGCCAGGCGCTATCTCGGCCACAATCCGGCGGGCGGCGCCATGGTGATCGCGCTGCTCGTGGCGATCTCTGGGATCGCAGCCACCGGCTACATGATGACCACAGACGCCTACTGGGGTGTCGAATGGGTGGAGGAGGCGCATGAGACACTCGTCTACGCCACGCTCGGCCTCATCGGCCTGCATCTGGCCGGTGTCGTCCTGGCCAGCCTTGAGCATCACGAAAATCTCGTGCGCTCGATGCTGAACGGCTGGAAGCGCAACCGCTGAAAGGCCGGGCTGACACACACCGACGGAACATGCCCGAAATGAAGGCTCCGGATGGCGAACGCCGCTGTCCGGGGTCTTTTGCGTTCGGGCAGGATCTTTCACCAGTGATAGGCTCGGGCAAGGATGCGCGGGCAGTATTGCGCCGTTCAGAATGCCGGTTACGGGGCGAATCTGCCAAGTGTGCCCGTCGGTTACCTCGCATTTACCATTCGAGAGCATTTTCTGGGCTGGGGTTTGTTTCTTGATTACGGGTGGCGATTTGCTCAATTTGGCTTGCGAGAAGATCGCCGAACTGGAGGTGCCCGCCTTCATCAAGGACAGCGAACTTCGTTACGTTGCCGTCAACCAGGCCTATGCCGCCTTCTTCCGCGAACCGATGGCGGCCTTTGCCGGCAAGACCGACCGCGAGCTGTTCGGCCGGTTGGAGGACGGCGTGCGCGATGATCGCGAGCGCCAGGTTCTCGTCTTTGGCGATGAGCAGACGACCCTGGTCTTTGATCCGCACGGCACCGAACGCTACCCGCTGCGGCTTGAACGTTTCTTTGCGGACGATGATTCGATCTATGTCTTCGGCCTGTTCGACGAGGCGCCGAGCCGTCCGGCGCGCGCCCGTCGCTCGGCGACAGAGGGGCAGGGCGAGGCCGTTGTACCGTCGGCCGCGGTCGGCTGCACTCTCGATCTTTTCCAGGCGACGCTCGAAGAGCTGCCGGTGGCCACCTATGTTCGCGATGCCGAACACCGCATGGTCTTCGCCAACTCCGCCTTCGTCGCCATGACTGGTTCGCCGCGCGAGGCCCTGATCGGTAGGACCGAGCACGAGTGTTTTCCCGAGCGCGGTGACGAATATTACGAGGCCAACCGTCGCACGCTGGAAGACGGTCAGGCGGTCGAGGAGGAGGATGTCTTCTATCGCCCCGATGGCGTCGTTGTGCCGGTGATTACCCGGGCGAGCCGCATCGAGATGGCCAATGGCGAGCGCTACATGATCGGTTCGATCACCGACATCTCGCTGCTGAAGAAGCGTGAGGCGCAGCTGATCTCGGCCCAGACGGAAGCCCAGGAGCTGCACCAGCACGTCGAGACGCTGTTGCGCTCCATGCCGGTCGGCGTGCTGATCCTCAGTGCCGATCATGTCGTCGAATATGCCAATGACGCCTTCTATGCCATGCTGGAGGCCGACGAACCGGTCGACATGACCGGCTGGCATTATCGCGACTTCCTCGCCTACAACATCCGTCGCGGTGGATCGAAGAATGTCGCGGCCGATGTCGAGGCGCTGTTTGTCGAGCGCGTCGCGCAGTTTGCCGATCTGAATAACGATTCGACGTCTCGCGCCGAAACGATCAGCGGCCGGATCCTCGCCATTCGCAGCCGCTGCCTCGTCACCGGCAAGATCCTGATCACCTATTCCGACATCACCACGCTTCACCAGCGCGAGCAGGAAAGCGTGCTTTACCGGACCGCGATCGAGCAACTGCCGGTTCCTGTCTTCATCCGCGACAGCGAACGACGCCTGATTTTTGCGAATTCCGCTTACGGGCTGCTGCAGGGCGGCGAACGCGAGCAGTTCTACGGCATGACCGAGGAAGAAATGTTTCCGCGCTCGGGCCAGCAGCTGCGCGAGGACAATCTCCATCTGCTCGAAACCGGCGAGGCGGTCGAGCGCTCGCAGGAGCTGCCGCTTGCCGGCGGGCGCATGCACCACGTCATCACCTCGCTCAATCGCATCGTCACGCCCGACGAGCAACGCTACATCGTCGGCTCGATCACCGATGTCTCGCTGCTGAAGGCGCGCGAGCACGAACTGGTCGAGGCGCAGGCGCGGGCGCAGAAGCTCTACGACGATCTCGTCAGCGTTTTCCGAGTGATGCCGGTCGGCGTCGCTATCCTCGATCGTGACTTCAATGTCGAATTCGCCAACGAGCGATGCGCGACGATCTGGACCTGGCCTGAAGGCACGCCGCTTGAGGGTATGCCGTTCCGTTTCTACTGCGAGCTCAATCAGCAGAAGGGGTGGAGCTGGCCCGAGTGCGACTTCGAGGAAGGCTACCGACAGCGCATCGCGGCCTTCGAAGAACTCAGCGGGTCGGTAACCCGCGAGATGGCCTATGCCGACGGCAAACATGTGCTGAGCACAGCCACGCGCCTGACTGGCGACCGTATTCTGCTGACCTATGCCGATCTTACCGAGATGCGGAAAAAGGAACGGGAAATCGGCGAGGCCAAGGCCGAGCTCGAACGCATCGGTCAGTTCATGAAGGACGCCACGCGCGTCATGTCGCAGGGGCTCGCCTTCGTCGAGGACGGGGTCATCATTCAGTCGAACGAGGCGCTGGCGCGCATCCTCAACGTTCCGCCGATGTATCTGGAGCCCGGCCAAAGCTGGCATGCCTGTTTTGCCTATTGCGCCAAGCGTGGCGATTTCGGCGACCAGCCGATGGCGGAGCTCAAACGCTGGCAGGACCGGATCCTGTCGCACGAATCCTTCTCCGAAGTCTTCCTTGCCGACGGCCGGACCTGGGTGCAGCTGGAGGCCACGGTTAGCCGCCGCGGGCACTGGATGCTGCTCTATTCGGACATCACCGACATCAAGGCCCGCGAAGGCGAGCTGACCGAGCTTCTGGCGCGGAGCGAGGCCGCCGACAAGGCCAAGTCCGAATTCCTCGCCAATATGAGCCACGAAATCCGCACACCGATGAACGGGGTGCTCGGCATGGCCGAACTGCTGGCGAAATCGGCGCTCGACACCCGCCAGAAGACCTTTGTCGACATCATCGTCAAATCCGGCAATGCGCTGCTGACCATCATCAATGACATTCTCGACTTCTCCAAGATCGACGCGGGGCAGCTGCGCCTGCGCAACGTCGCCTTCGATCCGGTCGAGGCGATCGAGGACGTCGCGACGCTTCTGTCAGCCTCGGCGGCGGAGAAGGATATCGAGCTGATCGTCTGTGGCGACGTCACCGTCCGTCACATGGTTGCCGGCGATCCGGGCCGCTTCCGCCAGATCGTTACCAATCTCGTCGGCAATGCCATCAAGTTCACCGAGAAGGGCCATGTGCTGATCGAGCTGACCAGCACGCCCTCGGACGGCGCCAATGTCACGCTGACGGTCCGCATCGAGGATACCGGCATCGGCATTCCCGAGGACAAGCGCGCTTCGATCTTTGAAAAGTTTTCCCAGGTCGACACCTCTTCGACCCGCCGCCACGAAGGCACGGGACTGGGGCTCGCCATCACCGCCGGTCTCGTTGATCTGTTCGGCGGCCGGATCGAGGTCGACAGCACACCTGGCGAGGGCTCCGTCTTCACCGTCACCATCCCCTTTGCGGTCGCCAAGGAGCGCAACCGGCCGCAGCCGCTGCCGGTCAATGTCGAGGGCGCGCGCGTGCTGGTGATCGACGACAACGACATCAACCGGCGCATCTTGTCGGAACAGCTGGCGCTCTGGGGCTTCGACGGGGTCGCGGTCGAAAGCGGTCATGCCGCCATGGCCGTGCTGGAGGAGGCTCACCGGCTCGGACTTACCATCGATGCGCTCATCATCGACTACCAGATGCCGGTGATGAACGGGCTGGACGTGGCGCGCATGATCCGCGCCGACCACCGGTTCGAGAGCATCGCCATGATCTTCCTCACCTCGATGGACATGGTCGGCGACGAACGCATCTTCCAGCAGCTGAATGTCCAGGCGCATCTGATGAAGCCGGCCCGCGCCAATCTCCTGCGCGGCGCCATTGTCGACGTGGTTCGGGCCGCAAGGCTCGGCCGGCCGCTGGCTCTGGTCGACCAGTCCAAGCGACCGGTCCTGCCCGCCGAAAAGCCGCGTGCGCCGGTGATCGCCACAGCGCGGGCCGAGACGCCGGCGCG
>DAIMJJ010000108.1:0-14001 GCA_036722275.1 Rhizobium sp.
TCAGCTTGGCCGACAACAAGGTCGGTTGCGGGGAAGATGCATAATATGTAGAGGTTGTTGTAGTTAGGGGCCAATGCAATGCCAAATCCAAACCGCGCAGAAACCAAACCTAAGCGACCGGCTCGCATTACCTATCTTCGGGTTGAAAACTTCCGGGCTCTTAAGAGCGTTGAGCTTAAGAACATCACCCCCCTTACCGTTCTTCTCGGACCAAATGGCAGCGGGAAATCCACCATTTTCGATGTTTTCGCTTTTCTCTCTGAGTGTTTTGAGGGAGGGCTTCGCAGGGCGTGGGATCGTCGTGGCCGTGGTCGAGAGCTGAAAACGCGCGGTAGTGAAGGCCCGATTGTCATTGAGATTAAGTATACTGAGCCGGGTTATCCGATCATCACGTACCATCTAGCGGTCGATGAAAAGAATGGTGCGCCTGTCGTGGCCGAAGAATGGTTGAAGTGGCGACGCGGTGGCACCGGGCAGCCCTTCCGCTTCCTTGATTACAGAGAAGGTATAGGTCGAGCTATAAGTGGACAGTCGCCTGAGATTAACGATACCCGCGTTGATATCCCCCTGAAATCGCCGGATTTGATTGCGGTGAATGCTCTGGGGCAGTTCGCGGAGCATCCGCGTGTTGCTGCCCTCCGCGACTTCATCACTGGATGGCATGTTTCATATTTCTCGGTTGATAACACCCGAGGCCAGCCGGAAGCAGGACCACAGGAGCGCATGTCGCGGACAGGCGACAACTTGGCCAATGTGATCCAGTACCTGAGCGAAGTACACCCCGACCGGCTGGAGAAGATTTTCCAAGTTTTGCGCAAACGTGTGCCCCGCATCGAAAAAGTGATGGCCGAGGCCATGCCGGATGGCCGGCTGCTCCTGACCATCAAAGACGCCCCGTTTGAAAACCCGATCCTATCGCGTTTCGCCTCAGACGGAACGCTGAAGATGCTCGCATATCTGGTGCTTTTGTACGATCCGGCCCCCCCGCCGTTCATCGGGATTGAAGAGCCGGAAAACTTCCTGCATCCCCGGCTTCTATACGGCCTTGCCGAGGAATGCAGAGCCGCGGCCGAGAGGGGGCAGTTACTGGTAACGACACATTCACCATTCTTCCTGAACGCTCTTCAACCCAAGGAAGCTCGCGTTTTGTACCGCGACGAGGGCGGATACACACAAGTTGCGACAGCCGGAGATATCACCGGAATTAACGAGTTCATGAGTGAAGGCGCCCTTTTGGGAGATCTATGGCTAGAAGGTCATTTTGGCGTAGGCGACCCGCTGGTGAACCAAGGTGCTCCTAAAAGGGACATCTTCTCGTGACGGTGAAACATTTTGAAATTATCGTAGAAGAGCCTTCGATGGAGGCATTTTTAACCGTCCTGCTTCCCCGGCTTTTGGACGGTAGAGCAACGTTTGATATTCATCCCTACCAAGGCAAATCAGACTTGTTGAAGAAGTTGGAAGGCCGACTACGCGGCTACGCGAAATGGCTTCCAGACGATCATCGGATATTGGTCTTGGTAGATCGGGATGACGATGACTGCGTAGAGCTGAAAACGTCCCTGGACGAGCTTGCTGGAAAAGCGGGGCTGGTCACAAAAGTTGGCGGAAACCATAAATGGCAGGTCGCCAACCGGATCGCTATCGAAGAGCTGGAAGCGTGGTTTTTTGGGGAATGGACGGCGGTCAGAACAGCCTATCCTAAACTCAAGGCTACTACAGTCGCCAAGGAAGCTTACCGCGATTGCGACAAGATCGCCGGAGGCACTTGGGAGGCATTAGAGAGGGTGATGAAGCCCCACGGCTACTTTACGGGCGGCCTCCGTAAGGTTGAACTTGCTTTAGCGGTAGGGGAGCATTTTAGCCCGGCGCAATGCACATCGCCTAGCTTCGCAAAGTTCCACAGTGCGCTCACCGAAGCAATAACACCTCCTGACGCCTTTGCCTGATTTTGCGCCTAATTTTTGCGACGACACAAAACAGAGTATTTCGCGTCGAACAAAAGCGCCTGTAAAGCACGGATGCTTTTAGGGTAGATCGCTGTTGGAGTGAACGACCGAAACGACGGCGCACAGCTGCCGCAATGCAAGGGGAGCTCCGTCTCCCCTTAACAACGGCAGTGCGCTCCGCCAATCACCGGATTGTTAGCCTGGCCGAAAGCACCTCGTCTTGCGGACCATCCCCTTCCCAAACCCGCCGCTCCCCCTATAACCTTCCCCGACACCGCATGCGGCGGACAGGAAACACCAGGGAAGGAAACAATCATGGATCTCGGAATTTCGGGCAAACGCGCCCTTGTGCTCGCCTCGTCGCGCGGGCTGGGGCTCGGCATTGCGAAGGCGCTGGCTGACGAGGGGGCGCATGTGCTTTTGTGCGGCCGCAGCGCCGATAAACTCAAGGCCAATGCCGATGCCATCAATGCCGAGGGTCGCGGCAAGGCCGACTGGGTCGAGGCCGATCTGTCGGACAGCGATTTCGTCGACACCATGCTTGCCGCCGTCCACCACAAGCTCGGCGGTATCGACATCCTGGTCAACAATACCGGCGGCCCGACGCCGGGCACGGCGGAGGAGATGACGGCGGAAAAGCTCTATAATTTCTTCCAGTCGATGGTGGTGCGGGTGATTACGCTCACCAATGCGCTTCTGCCGCTGATGCAGACGCAAGGCTTCGGCCGCATCCTCACCGTTGCCTCGTCCGGCGTGTTCGAGCCGATCCCCAATCTGGCGCTGTCCAACACGCTGCGCGCGGCGCTGGTCGGCTGGAACAAGACACTCGCGACCGAAGTCGCCTCCTATGGCGTCACCGCCAACATGATCCTGCCGGGGCGGATCCATACCGACCGGATCGACGAGCTGGATGCGGCCAATGCCAAGAAGGCCGGCAAGACGGTGGACGAGGTGCGCGCCGCCTCGCTGAAGTCTATCCCGGCCGGCCGGCTCGGCACGGTCGAGGAATTCGGCGCCGCCGCCGCCTTCCTGTGCTCTGTGCCGGCCTCGTACATCACCGGCACGATGATGCGCGTTGACGGCGGCGCGGCGAAGTCGATCTGAACCGCGACAGCCTTTCCGCCGGGAAATCCGTGCCCAACGAACCGCAACCCCGCAAGACATTGCCTCTGCGGGGTTTTGCTTCCAAGCCACTAAGCTTTCCAGGTCCCGTAGACCGAACCGATGCATGGTCCTGCTGATTTTTCGGGCCGTCGGCATTCCCGTTAAATGGCGCACGAGGCGCGACACGACGCCGCATTATTGTCATCCCCGCGCGCCCGCGGCCCGCTCGGCAACGCTTCGGCGAGCCCCGGCAACGCCCTGTAGGCGCGGAGTTTTCCCTCTATTAGCAGAACAAGAACAGGACGCAGGATTTCGCTGGCGTTCGATTGAGACTCGACTATAGTGGGTGCGACAAATTGTTCCATGGGAGGAGAGACTATTGGAGCAGATTCGCCAGCTTTTCACCGTCGTCGGTGTCCTGACGCTTTTCGTCGGCATGGCCTGGGTCGCGCATGGCATGGGCATACTGCGCCTGCCGGGTACTGATTTCATGCCCAATGAAAGCGTGTGGACCATCAATGGCAGCCTCGTCGCCCTCTTCGGGCTGGTCGTCTTCGTCGGCGCCCGCTGGTTCCTGCGCCGCGAGCATCATTCGGCCAACTGACGCGTCCGATCCGATCGCTCCGCCCCTGGATGGCCGCGTGCCGCGCGGCCGGTCTGACACTTGAGAAAGGCGAGCGATGACGGCACGACATGTTCTGACGGCCATCGGCCTGGCTGCCGTGCTCATCGGTCTTGTCTGGATGGGCCAGGGCAGCGGCTATTTCCCCTACCCCGCCTCCAGCTTCATGATCGACCAGCGCCCATGGATCGGCTATGGTGCCGCCTTGGCTGTGGTCGGTGTCGTGCTGGTCGCCATCGGTCGACGCAGCGCCCGGTAGATCGGTCCCCTTTAAGGAGAAGGACGCGCGGCGTGCGGGGCAACCTCTCCCTTGGTGGCAGAGGAATCGGTTTCGGCATCTTAGGCCGAAGACGTCAGTGCCAGAAATCGCAGTTGAGGGGGAACCAGGCGCCACCCCCTCTCTTGGAATTTCTAATACTTCGCTTTCAGCGAAGGTGTTGAAATTGCATTCTCCCCCACCGAGGGGAAGAAGACACCCTCGTTGCCTCACATCCCCTTCCCTTTGAGGGAGAGGATACGAAATCACGAACCTGGCCAAAACCACCTCGTAGGTTTTGTGGGTGAGGGGGAAACCCACGTGATCACCCTCACCGATCGCCCCTTGCTTTCCCCCTCCCCTTCGTGCCAAGAGGCGCCCTCTTCCGCGGGTCGTCCTGGGCGCTCCGTGTTCATGCGGGCGCCTGCCCGGCTTCAACAACGGACAAGACGACGAAGGAGCGCGGCGATGGCTGAAGCGCTGGGGCTTGATTTCGGCACGACCAATACGGTGATGGCGCTTTCCGGGGATGCGGACGCAAGTGGTAACCGCACCACCCACTCGGTGCAGTTTTCCTCGCCGGCCGGTGTCAGCGACAGCATGCGCACCGCCCTGTCCTTCCTGAAAGACCGCAGACTCGGCGCCGATGCGCTGAAGGTCGAGGCGGGCCAAGCCGCCATCCGCGCCTTCATCGACAATCCCGGCGAATGCCGTTTCCTGCAGTCGATCAAGACCTTTGCCGCCTCGGCGCTGTTTTCGGGCACGATCGTGCACGCCCGCCGCTTCCAGTTCGAAGACCTGATGGAGGTTTTCCTCAAGCGCCTGGAAGCCTATGCCGGCGACGGCTGGCCGGGTGAGGCCAAACGCATCGTCGCCGGGCGGCCGGTGCATTTTGCCGGTTCCAATCCCGATCCGGAACTGGCGATCAGCCGCTACAACGAGGCGCTCGGCCGCTTCGGCTTTCCCGAGGTCCACTATGTCTACGAGCCGGTGGCGGCCGCCTTCTATTTTGCGCAAAACCTGACGGCCGACGCGACCGTGCTGGTCGCCGACTTCGGCGGCGGCACGACCGACTATTCGCTGATCCGCTTCGAAACCCAGGGCGGCCGGCTGACGGCCACGCCCGTCGGCCATTCCGGCGTCGGCATTGCCGGCGACCAGTTCGACGCCCGCATCATCGAGCATCTGGTCGCCCCCGAGATCGGCAAGGGCAGCCGCTTCAAGAGCTTCGACAAGGTTCTCGACGTGCCGAGCAATTACTACACCTCGTTCTCGCGGTGGAACCAGCTGTCGGTGTTCAAGACAAGCCGCGAATATGCCGACCTCAAATCGCTGGTGCGCCAGAGCCTCGAGCCGGACAAGCTCGAACTGTTCATCGACCTCGTCGAGCATGACGAAGGCTATCCGCTCTACCAGGCGGTCTCGGCCACCAAGATGGCGCTGTCGGCCGGCGACGAGGCCGAGTTCCGCTTCGCACCGCTCGGCCGCGCCGGACAGAGATCAGTCAAGCGCAGCGAATTCGAGACCTGGATCGCCGACGATCTGACGCGCATCGAGGGCGCGCTCGACGAGATCCTGACCACGACCAACACGGCGCCGGGCACGATCGACAAGGTCTTCCTCACCGGCGGTACGTCCTTTGTCCCGGCGGTGCGCCGAATCTTCACCGACCGCTTTGACGCCAGCCGCATCGAAACCGGCGGCGAACTCGTCTCGATCGCCCACGGTCTGGCGCTGATCGGCGAACGCGACGACATCGCCCAATGGGTGGCCTGAGGGGGTGAGGCTCGATCTCCCCCCTTGAGGTGAAGGGTCGGACCGGAGGTCCGGGGTGGGGTAATCCTGCGCAATCGGCAACGGATCACCCCTACCCGCTGCATCGCAGCGACCTCCCCCCTCCCTCAAGGGGGAGGTGGACAGGCCCAACGCTTCCGGCCCCCTCGCCCCCGCGGGGAGAGGTCCGCCGAGCAAAGCGGAGGCGGGGTGAGGGGGAGGCCGCGCACAGGTGCCAACGGGAGGTGCTGCGACGTTACCTTCCACGCCGCAGGAATCCGGTTTCCTTCCGCCAATCCCTGCATTAGAACGGACCCATGATCTCCGCCCGCGACATGACGCCCGCCGAACTGGCAGCCCTTCTGCATTTTCATGCGGAAGCCGGCGTCGAATGGCTCGTGGAAGACGAGCCGGTCGATCGCATCGCCGAGTTTGCCGAACAGCGCGCCGCGCGCAATGTGCGGGCGCCGGCGGCCGCCGCCCTTGCCCAACCGGGTGCCACCCAGCCCGCCAGCGGACGCACCCGCCCCGATGTGCCGCCACCGGCCCGCGCGCCCTCGCCCGGCGCTTTGCCGGCGATACCCGACGAACATGCGGTCACCGAAGCGCGTTTTGCCGCCGAAAGCGCCCGCTCGCTGGCGGAACTCAAGACCGCCGTCGAGGCCTTCGGCGGTTGCAACCTGAAGACCAGCGCGCGCTCCACCATCTTTGCCGCCGGGGACCCAGCGAGCCGCATCATGGTGATCGGCCCGATGCCAGGTGGCGAGGACGACCGCGAGGGCGCCGCCTTTTCCGGACGCGCCGGGCTGCTGCTCGACCGCATGCTGGCCGCCATTGGCCTGAAGCGCGAGGCGATCCTGATCACCACGGTCATCCCCTGGCGCCCGCCGGGCGACCGTGCCCCGTCGGCGCCGGAAGCGGCGATCTGCCGTCCGTTCATCGAGCGGCAGGTGGAACTCGCCGAACCGAAGGCGGTGCTGCTGTTCGGCAACTTCACCGCCCGCTTCTTCTTCGGCGAGACCGGCACGATCCATGCGCTGCGCGGACAGTGGCGCGACATCGCCTGCGGTAACCATGCCGTTCCCGCCATTGCCACCCTGCATCCGCAGGAGCTGCTCACGGCTCCGGCCAGCAAGGCGCTCGCCTGGCGCGACCTGCAGGCCTTCGCCGAGCGCCTTAACCGGCCCTGATCGTCCAAAAATTCAGCAGATGTGACAGTGGTGTGGAAACCGCCATGCACTGACAGCATGGCTGCATCGCATGAACAGGCCTGCCTCAATTATGCTGCGGTGCGGTGTGTACTTTCGACGAAGGGGGGAGCCGTAAGACAAGGAATTAGGCCATGACCGTGCGCGCCCGCCCCCTGCATTGCAAGTTCGAGACCCTGCGCCTTGCCACCGTCTCCATGCTGAGCCGCCATCCCTACCATCGTTTCGGTTCCGCCACCAACGAACAGTTGACGGCACGGGGGCTTGGCCGCACCGGCTTCATCAACCGTCCGACCGTTCTGTTTTCCGACTTCCGCGAGGTCTGATCGCTGCCGAGCGCCCTTGTGCGACGCACAATTCACCGCCTCAACGACACCGCTTTCGATCACGACAGTGCGGCATGGACAGACACCATGCCATGTAGAAAACGCAAGGAGAGTGCCATGACCAGCAAGTTTCATCCGCTGCGCCGCCTCAAGGCCGCCGTTCACCAGATCGGCAGCGCCATCGACGCCTCGGAAGACTATAGCTGCGCCGCATCGGGCCGCAGCCGCGGCCTGAGCCGGGCGGAAAGCGCACTCGTTCGGCACATCCCGCTCTGAGCGGCACCGACCGGACGCAGGAGAGGTTTCAGGCTTCCAATGCCGCAGCGGCCGTTGGGCGCTGTCTTTCGGTCGGCAGCATCTGGTTGCAGGCCTGCTCGAAGGCCTCGTCGAGGATCGAGAACTTGATGGCCTGCCAGGCGCAATATTCGCGCATCAGGTCCGCCATGAACCACAGATGGGTCTTCTTGGCCTCGTCATGCCATTGCAGCCCGCCGGCCTCGACGGCCCGGCGCAGCAGGCGCTGGAGATGGGTGCGCGACATCATGAAATGTTCTGCCATGGCGCGGGCGTCGATCCGGCCGATATCGTAGCGGTCGGCAGAAGGATCGACCGAGCCTATGCGGCGAACGAGCTCGTCCATGACGAGCCCCCCGGCTTCGGTCCACAAAAACATCGCCACTCGCGGCGGCGGCTCACGCCAGGCGTCATGCTCGAAGGAGCGGCGTGCCGTGACCGGCTGGATCACCCGGAAAAGGCCCGGTTCGGCCATGATCGTCGCAGCACGGCTGCCGCCGTCGAGACGGTCGAGCAGATTGAGATTGGCGATCATCCAGCGGACCATGCCGTTGTAGCTGATATCCGTTGCCTCGAAGCGACGCGGACGGCGGCCGGGATCGCCGGCAATGCGCACGAAGCGATAGGACAGAAGCTGATCGAGGAAATTCAGCACCGTGTTGCGGCTCGCGGCATTGTGGGAGGTGATCATGTCGCGCAGGCGTGACGCGGTCAGTCCCGATCCGGGCACCTCGGGATCATGCTCGAGATTGAGCGCGAAGGCGCATTGGCTAAGCAGCCAACGCTGGTGCGACGACAACAGCCGCGCCAGCCGCGGGCTGCCGTCGAATTCGTTTTGCAGTTCGACCGCGTAGATCCGCAGCCCTTCCCAGAAAGCGGGGCTGTCCTTCAGCTGATCAACCGAAAAGGCCAAGCAACGCCCTCCCCTCGACGGCCGGGTGGCAAGGGACGCTCGCGAAGGCGGTAACGGAACGGCGGATGGGCGGCCCGAAAGGCCAAGGGTCAGGATGGGCTGTGTCGCTGTCCATGGTCATGCATTTCATGTCATTCAGGCCGGATCACCGCAAAAAGGTGACGGACCGGGGGCGTTTCCACCGTGCCCCAACCTTCCCTCTGTTTCAACCTTTATCACTGAAGCAACAAAAGAAAAACGGGAAGGACTTTGGCGAACTTTATTTGCGCGAACTTAGCCCTGCGGCGTCGATGCCTTGCGGGCCGCACGCCGTTCCAGGCCCAGCTGATGCTCGCGGTAGATGATGAAGATGCCGGCGCCGACGACGATCGCGGCCCCGACCCGGGTGGCGGAGGTTGGGACTTCGCCGAACAAGAGATAGGCGATGCCTGAGCCGAGAAGGATCGAGGTATATTCGAAGGGAGCGACGGTCGAGACGTCGGCGTGACGGTAGCTCTCGGTCAAGAGGATCTGGCCCAGCCCGCCGAAGAAGCCGGCGAGCGCCATCAGGCCCAGCGCCTGCCAGCTCAGCACCTGCCAGCCGAACAACCAGGTGACGGCGGAAAGGAGAGAGGCGGTGAGCGAGAAGAACAGCACGATAGTCGCCGTCTTCTCCTCCTTGACCAGCTGGCGCACCTGCATCATGGCGGCGGCGCCGAGCCCGGCCGATGCGAGGACCGCGAGCGCTCCGGTGGCCGCCGTCGAGCCGAAACCCTGGTCGCCGAACAGCGTCAGCTTCGGCCAGGAAATGATCATCACCCCGACCAACCCAATGAAGACTGCCGTCCAGCGATAGGCGCGCACCGTCTCGCCGAGGAAAACCGCGGCGAAGACGACCGCCAGAAGCGGCATGGCATAGCCGATGGCGATCGCATCCGGCAGCGGCAGCAGCACCAATCCGTAGAAGCCGACGCCCATGGCGGCGACGCCGATCAGGCCGCGCTTCAGGTGGCCGAGCGGATTGGCGGTCTGGAAGGCCGAGCGCAGGTCGCCGCGCAGCGCCAGATAGACGAGGATCGGCACGATGGCGAAGGCGGAGCGATAAAAGGTGATCTGGCCGGGCGGCATGCCGGACCCGGCGAGCTTGATGCAGGCCTGCATGCCGACGAAGACGGTGACGGAGGCGATCTTCATGAGAATGCCGCGAAGCGGATTGGTGGCGGCAACAGCCATGGCAGGACTCGTGTCTGAAAGTCGGCGGGGGGAGCGAAACGATCCGTGGAGATGAGGACGCTGCAAGACGCCATCGCTCGAAGCGATGAACAGAATCCTGTGACGGAAGTTTGGCACTTCCGGCCGGCTGCGACAAGGCCGGGATCGGCAGGCGCATACGAGCGGCCAGTTGTTCCGCGCTCGACACGGGCAGAAGCGGGAAGGATCGTCTGGGGTGAGACGCGAAGAAGCGCAATCTCCCGCCAAGCCTGCAAGGTCCGGTGTCACCAGCCGGCTGTTCGGCGAGGCAAAAATCAGCCGGCGCGCAAGCAAAAACGCGGAGAATAGCCCGACGGCAAGCCGTCATGACGTTCTAGGTTCTTTTATTTCTTTGGCTTTTTAACAATCGTTCAGAAATTTGTGCCAATCTCGCCAACGAAATCACATCCTTGCGTGCGCATGTTCGGATATCGCGATCAGGCAAGGCGGCTTATGGACGAGATCAGGATAGACAATGCGAACAGACACCGGCCGGGTCATTCATCTGGCAGATTACCGCCCCACCGACTTCGTCCTGGAACGTGTGGATCTCACCTTCGAACTCGATCCGACCGAAACAAAGGTTGAAGCGCGCCTGATCTTCCATCGGCGCGAAGGCGCTGATCCGAGTGCGCCGCTGGTGCTTGATGGCGACGAGCTGAAGATGACCAGCCTGCTGTTCGACCAGATCGAGATGGCGCCTGAGCGCTATACCGAGACCGCCGACAGCCTGACGATCCGCGACCTGCCGGAGTCCACACCCTTCGAGATCACGGTCACCACGATCATCAATCCCGAGGCCAACACCCAGCTGATGGGCCTTTACCGCTCGAACGGCATCTATTGCACCCAGTGCGAAGCCGAGGGCTTCCGCCGCATCACCTTCTTCCCCGATCGCCCGGACGTGCTCGCCGTCTATACGGTCAACGTCATCGCCGACAAGGCGGCCAATCCGCTGCTCTTGTCGAACGGCAATTTCCTCGGCGGCGCCGGCTATGGCGAGGGCAAGCATTTCGCCGCCTGGTTCGACCCGCATCCGAAGCCGAGCTATCTCTTTGCGCTTGTCGCCGGTGACCTCGCGGTCGTCGAAGACACGTTCGTGACCATGTCCGAGCGTGAAGTGGCGCTGAAGATCTATGTCGAGCATGGCAAGGAAGCCCGCGCGGCCTACGCCATGGACGCGCTGAAGCGCTCGATGAAGTGGGACGAAGAGGTGTTCGGCCGCGAATACGATCTCGACATCTTCATGATCGTCGCCGTCTCCGACTTCAACATGGGGGCCATGGAGAACAAGGGCCTCAACATCTTCAACGACAAATATGTGCTGGCGGACCCGGAAACGGCGACCGACCAGGACTATGCCAATATCGAGGCGATCATCGCCCACGAATACTTCCACAACTGGACCGGCAACCGCATCACCTGCCGCGACTGGTTCCAGCTGTGCCTGAAGGAAGGCCTGACCGTCTACCGCGACCACGAGTTCTCCGCCGACCAGCGCTCGCGCGCCGTCAAGCGCATCGCCGAAGTCCGCCACCTGCGTTCGGAACAGTTCCCGGAAGACACGGGGCCGCTGGCCCATCCGGTGCGCCCGACCCAGTATCGCGAGATCAACAACTTCTACACGACCACCGTCTACGAGAAGGGCTCGGAAGTCACCCGCATGATCGCGACCATTCTCGGCCGCGACGGCTTCAAGAAAGGCATGGATCTCTATTTCGAACGTCATGACGGCGATGCCGCGACGGTCGAGGATTTTGTCCGCTGCTTTGAAGACGCCAGCGGCCGCGACCTCACGCAATTCTCGCTCTGGTATCATCAGGCCGGCACGCCGCAGATCACCGTCTCCTCGTCCTACGATGCCGCCGCCAAGACGCTGACCCTGTCGCTCGAGCAGATGGTCGCAGCAACGCCCGGTCAGACGGCCAAGGAACCGATGCACATTCCGCTGAAGTTCGCGCTGATCGGCGAGAACGGTGCGGAACTGCAACCCGCCTCCGTGGCCGGCGGCGAGGTGACCGGTGACGTTCTACACCTGACCGATCGCAGCCAGACCTTCGTCTTTTCCGGCATCGGCGCGCGCCCGGTCGTGTCTCTCAATCGTGGCTTCTCGGCGCCCGTTGCTCTGCATTTCAGCCAGTCGCCCGGGGATCTCGCGCACATCGCCCGCCACGACAGCGATCTCTTTGCCCGCTGGCAGGCGATCACCGATCTCGCCCTGCCCAATCTGACCGCAGCGGCCAAGGCCGCCGGCGCCGGAAAGCCGGTCGAATGCGACGCTACGTTCTGCGACGCGCTGCTTGCCATCGCCGCCGACGACGGGCTTGAACATGCCTTCCGCGCCCAGATCCTCGCTCTGCCGAGCGAATCCGACATTGCCCGCGAACTCGGCGCCAACAATGATCCCGATGCGATCCACAAGGGCCGCCAGGCGATCCTGTCGGCCATTGCCACGGCCGGTGCCTCGACCTTCCGGGCGCTGTATGACGGCCTTGCCGCGACCGCCCCGTTCACGCCGGATGCTTCAGGTGCCGGGCGTCGCGCGCTGCGCAATGCCGCCCTCGGCTTCCTGGCGCTCAGCGACAACAGCCCGGCCGGTGCCGCGGAGGCCTTTGCCAAGGCCGACAATATGACCGACCTGTCGCAGGCGCTGACCGTGCTTGCGCATCGTTTCCCGAACGCCGCCGAAACCCATGCGGCGCTCGCCGCCTTCGAAAGCCGTTTTGCCGCCAATGCGCTGGTCATGGACAAGTGGTTCTCGATCCAGGCGACGATCCCGGGCGAAGGCGCGCTGGAACGCGTCATGCGTCTCATGCAGAACCCGCATTTCATCGCTTCCAACCCGAACCGGGTGCGGGCGCTGATCGGCACCTTCGCCTTTGCCAACCCGACCGGCTTCAACCGTCCGGACGGCAAGGCCTATCATTTCTTTGCCGAAGAGATCCTGGCGATCGACAAGCGCAACCCGCAGCTCGCCGCGCGCCTTTTGACCGCCTTGCGCTCCTGGCGTCTGCTGGAGCCGGTCCGCGCCGACCAGGCCCGCGAAGCACTGATGACGATCGAACGCGCGCCGTCGCTCTCGTCCGACGTCGCCGACATTGTCGAACGCATGCTGAAGGGCTGATATCGACCGGCGATCTCCCCCGGGCGGCTATGCCCTCGGGGGAGACCGATACCTCGTCATAGGTCGACGCGATAAGTGCCGCTCCCGGCGATCGCCACTTTGCTTAGCCGGAACGGGATTGTCCCGCACGTGGCGACCCCACATCGCGATTGCGCGGCGGAATGGCCTCGTCCGTATCGTCCTCCTCCACCTCGTCCTCGACGGGCTGTTCCTCGCCGTCCGGATTATCGATGTACCATTGCGCGTCCAGCTGCGCGCTGTTGAGCAGGTCTTCGTAGCACAGCGTCATTTCGCGATCGTCGGCGCTCCAGAAGGCGTTGGCGACCCCGCATTCGGTGGCCGTCAGCTTGATCCCGTCCTTGAGCTTGTAGCTGCCGGAGAAGGCGGCGGCGACCATTTCCATCACGCCTGCATTCTTGATGATATCGCGGAAATAGGCGAGCTGCGGATCCTTGGTCGGCGCATAGGTGATCTTGAAATTGGTCTTGTCGGTCTTCTTCGCCTCATGCGGCATCAGAACCTTGTTCCAGCTGTTCAGCTGGCTCTGGTATTCCTCGACGCATTCCTCGGCGCGGTAATCCGGAAACTCGATGGAATCGGCGAAGTCCTTGAAGCGCTTCCTGTTCTTGCCGACCATCATGCAGACGGTGGCATAGGCGCGCTGTTCGTCGAGGCCGTGGCTGTCCCAGAACGCCATGTCCTCGTCCTCCTCCTTGGCGCCCGCCGTCAGGAACCAGACATTGGCCCAATCCTCCACCGCGCTGTTGAAATCCTCGTCCTCCGCCTCGAGCAGAAGCAGAACGGCAAGGCCGTCGACCGCGTCCTCCTCCTTGCCGAGCACGGGCAGCGAAAACTCCGAGACCAGCATGTGACCGGCTTCGTGAAAGACGGTGGCGATCGCGTTGTTGAGCGTGAACTGGTCCGCTTCCGCCGCCTGCTCTTCCGTCAGCTCGTCATAGAATTCCGGCGGCGCAGGCTCAACGGCCATGACCGGCCGGGCGCCGATCAGCGCACCCAGCGCAACAGCGAGCGCCGCCGTCAGCAGCGGCGCCCGGAAAAAGGATCTGGCATTCATCGATGTCTCCGTTTCGGGCAGCCGCCCACCGTGTTCCACGCCGTATGGTTAGGCGAGACACGCGCCTGTTTTCAATCAGATTCAAGCCTTTGGCAGGGCCTGCACAAAAAAAGCCGATTCCGATGAA
>DAIMJJ010000109.1:0-13928 GCA_036722275.1 Rhizobium sp.
AGCTGTCGATCCGCGATATCGTTCTGATCGAGCGGCTGGATCTTGCCTTCGAGGCCGGCCTGTCCGTCCTCACCGGCGAGACCGGCGCCGGCAAATCCATCCTGCTCGACAGCCTGTCGCTGGCGCTCGGCGGCCGCGGCGACGGCTCGCTGGTGCGTCACGGCGAGGACAAGGGGCAGGTCACGGCCGTCTTCGACGTGCCGATGAGCCATCCGGCCCGCACCCTGTTGCGCGGCAACGGCGTCGACGACGACGGCGATCTGATCTTCCGCCGCGTGCAGTCGGCCGACGGCCGCACCCGCGCCTATATCAACGACCAGCCGGTGTCCGTGCAGCTCATGCGCCAAGCGGGCCAGCAGCTCGTCGAAATCCATGGCCAGCACGATGACCGCGCGCTTGTCGACACCGACGCCCACCGCATGCTGCTCGATGCCTTTGCCGGCCTCTCCGACGAGGCCGTCAGCCTCGGGGAGAGCTATCGTCGCTGGCGCGAGGCCGACCGGGTGCTGAAATCGCACCGGGCCCGCGTCGAGGCCGCCGCCCGCGAGGCGGACTACCTGCGCGCTTCCGTCGAGGAGCTCGAGAAGCTGTCGCCGCGTGACGGCGAGGAAGACGAACTGGCCGAACGCCGCGCCGTGATGCAGAAGTCGGAACGGATCGCCGGCGACATCGCCGAGGCCTCCGAGTTCCTGAACGGCCATTCGTCGCCGGTGCCGCTGATCGCCTCGCTGGTCAGGCGGCTGGAGCGCAAGAGCCATGAGGCGCCGGGCCTCTTGGAGGAGACAGTCCAGCTGCTCGATTCGGCGCTCGACAACCTGTCCAATGCCCAGATGGAGGTCGAATCGGCCCTTCGGCGCACCGAGTTCGACCCGAACGAACTGGAGCGGGTGGAAGAGCGGCTGTTTGGCCTGCGCGCGGCGGCCCGCAAATATTCCGTGCCGGTCACCGGCCTTCCGGCGCTTGCCGAAAAGATGATCGCCGATCTGGCAGACCTCGATGCAGGCGAGGAGAAGCTCGGCGCGCTGGAGGCCGATGTCGTGGCAGCGCGCAGCCATTACGACCATCTGGCCAGGGCGCTGTCGGACAAGCGCCGCAATGCCGCTTCCGCGCTGTCCGAGGCCGTCATGGCGGAATTGCCGGCACTGAAGCTGGAGCGGGCGCGCTTCATGGTCGAGGTGACGAGCGATCCGGAGGCTGCGACCGCCGAGGGCATCGACACGGTCGAGTTCCACGTCCAGACCAATCCGGGCACACGACCGGGGCCGATCATGAAGGTTGCCTCCGGCGGCGAACTCTCGCGCTTCCTGCTGGCGCTCAAGGTCGCGCTCGCCGATCGCGGCTCGGCCCCGACGCTGGTCTTCGACGAAATCGATACCGGGGTCGGCGGTGCGGTCGCCGATGCGATCGGCCAGCGGCTGAAACGTCTGTCGGCCAAGGTCCAGGTGCTCTCGGTGACCCATGCACCGCAGGTCGCGGCCCGCGCTGCCACGCATTTCCTGATTTCCAAGGGACCGACGGGTGAGGGCGGTGAGAAGATCGCCACCCGGGTGGCCACGATGGAGCCCGAGCACCGCCGCGAGGAGATCGCGCGCATGCTGGCCGGCGCATCCGTCACCGACGAGGCGCGCGCCGCCGCCGCCCGGCTGTTGTCGGGGGAAAACTGAGGCACCCGCGGACCCTAAGTCGCGTAATTGCATTCAAGGCCGAAACCTGTTTCCCTCGGTGCACGATGTTCGAACTCCTTTCCGCCTACTGGCCCCATATTCTTGCCGTCGTGTCGATCGCGCTCGGTGCCGTCGCGGCGGTGCATGCGGCCATGACCAAGCGCGAGGTGCGCTCGGCGCTGGGCTGGGTCGGGGTCATCCTTCTGTCGCCGCTGCTCGGCGCGCTGATCTACGCCGTGGCCGGCGTCAACCGCATCCGGCGCAAGTCCCTGATCTCCCGCCGGGCGCTGCATCTGGACGAGTTGTGGCGCACGCTCTCCCACTACGGCGTGTCGCGCGAGCAGGTCGAGGCGCGCTTCGGCAGTCGCTGGGGCGGGCTGAAGACGCTCGGCGACCGGGTCGCCAAACACGCGCTTTCGTCCGGCAACCGGCTCGACATGCTGACCTCGGGCACCGAGACGTATCAGGCCTTCTGCGCCGCGATCGATGCCGCCGAGCGCAGCATCATCCTCGAGACCTATATCTTCGACCGCGACGCCGCCGGCCTGCGCGTGGCCGACCGGCTGATCGCCGCCCGCAGGCGCGGCGTCGCGGTCCGGGTGCTGATCGATGCGGTCGGTGCGCGTTACAGCGTACCGAGCATTCTCGGCTATCTTGCCGACGGCGGCGTCACCGTTGCAGCCTTCAACGGCAAGGTCGTGGCCGGCCTCAGGCTGCCCTATGCCAATCTGCGCACCCACCGCAAGATCCTGGTCGTCGACGGTGCCGTGGCCTTCCTGGGCGGCATGAACATCCGCGCCGCCTTCGAAGGCGAGGGGGCGGCGCGCGACACGCATTTTCGTCTGACCGGCCCGGCGGTCGCCGATATTTTTGCGGTCGCGGCGGAGGACTGGCATTTCGAGACCAGCGAGATCCTCACCGGAGAGGCGTGGGCTGTTGCCCCCTTTGCCACCGAGCCCGGCACGCCGAGCTTCGTGCGCACCGTCGTCTCGGGGCCGGACACCAATCTCGAGACCAATCACAAGATGATGATGGGGGCGTTTTCGATTGCGGAGAAATCCATCCGCATCATGTCGCCCTATTTCCTGCCTGACAACATCCTGCTCGGGGCGCTTGCCACGGCGGCGCGGCGCGGCGTGACGGTCGATATCATCATCCCGGCGCAGAACAATCTCGCCATCGTCAGCCATGCCATGGCCGCACAGTTCGATCAGATCCTGAAGGACGGCAGCCGGATCTTTCGGGCCAAGGGGCCCTTCGACCATTCCAAGCTGATGACGGTCGACGGCCACTGGGCCTTCGTCGGCTCGTCCAATCTCGATTCGCGCTCGCTGCGCCTGAACTTCGAAATCGATCTCGAAGTGCTCGATCCGGCGGTCTGTGCCGCGATCGATGCGCGCATCGAACAATCGCTGGAGGGCGGCGAGCCGGTCACGCTTGAGGAACTCCGGCTGCGTCCGTTCGTTTTCCGGCTGTTCGACCGTGTCTTCTGGCTCGGCTCGCCCTATCTCTGAGGCGGGGACGGTCTGTAAATCGGTTCTCGGGATAAGAACGCACATGATCTTTGGCTGCTGCGGGCGTAAGCTCAAGAAAAGAATCCGCAGCGGCAACGACCGCATGGAAGTGAAATGACGAAGACCAAAAACAGCCTGGCTTCGGCGGTGATCGCCTCGATCAAGAACCGGTCCAACCGGGAGAACAATCCGCTGAAGCGGGAGACGCGCGACGGTTCCATGCTCGTCGCCTCCTACAATGTCCACAAATGCGTCGGCACCGATGGCCGCTTCGATCCCGAGCGGATCATCGAGGTCATCCGCGAGATGGATCCGGACGTGATCGCCCTCCAGGAGGCCGACCAGCGATTCGGCGAACGCTCCGGTCTGCTCGATCTTCCGCGCCTGCGTCTGGAAACCGGGCTGACGGCGGTGCCGGTCATGCACAAGCCGAAATCGCATGGCTGGCGCGGCAATGTGCTGCTTTTCAAGGAAGGCGTGGTGCGCGACGTGCACCAGGTGGCGCTGCCGGGCCTTGAGCCGCGGGGCGCGCTGGTCGCCGAGATCGACCTCGAAGCCCGCGAGGGCATCCGCATCATCGCTGCCCATCTCGGCCTGTTGCGCTGGGCGCGCCGCCAGCAGGCCGATACGATTCTGGACATCATGGGTCGGCGCGAAGAGCGGCCGACCCTGTTGATGGGCGATTTCAACGAATGGCGGCTGGGGCCCGGCTCGGCGCTCACCCGGCTTGAATCGGTCTTTGGTCCGCTGCCCGCGCCCATTCCCAGCTATCCGGCGCGTCTGCCGGTGCTGTCGCTTGACCGGATCATGGCCAACCGCGCCGATCTTATTTCGGACATGGCGGTGCACGACACGCCGCTCGCCCGCAAGGCCTCCGATCACCTGCCGCTTCTGGCGCGTATCGATCTCGGGGCCCGAAGCCTTCGCTGAACCCGGCCGAGCAGAGGGTGCCGCTTGAGGTTTTTCCGGGCCGCATTTTCGGCTAAGACCGTCGAGTCGAATTCGGAGCAGGGCAATGGCAGAGCAGATGATCGCAGTCGAGGATCTGAGCGAGGATCAGGCGAGGGCGGAGCTTGCGCGGCTCGCCGCCGAGATCGCCCATCACGATGCGCTCTATCACGGCAAGGACCGTCCGGAGATTTCTGACGCCGACTATGACGCCCTCAAGCGGCGCAATGATGCGATCGAGGCGCGCTTTCCGGCGCTTGTGCGCGAAGACAGTCCGTCGCGCCGGGTGGGTGCTGCCCCCTCGGTCACCTTCGCGCCGGTCGTGCATGCCCGGCCGATGCTGTCGCTCGACAACACCTTTTCCGACGAGGACGTCGCCGATTTCGTCGCCTCCGTCTATCGCTTCCTCGGCCGCCTGCCGGACGATTCGATCGCCTTTACCGCCGAGCCGAAGATCGACGGCCTGTCCATGTCGCTCCGCTACGAGAACGGCCGCCTGGTGACGGCCGCGACGCGGGGCGATGGCACGACCGGCGAAAACGTCACGGCCAATATCCTGACCATCCCGGAGATCCCGCGGCAATTGCCCGCCGGCGCGCCGGCCGTGGTCGAGGTGCGCGGCGAGGTCTACATGGCGAAAAGCGCCTTCCTGGCGCTCAACGCGCAGATGGAGGCCGAGGGCAAGCAAACCTATGTCAATCCGCGCAACACCGCGTCCGGCTCGCTGCGCCAGCTCGACCCGAAGGTGACCGCCAGCCGCAAGCTGAAATTCTTCGCCTATGCCTGGGGCGAGATGTCCGAAATGCCGGCCGACACGCAGATGGGCATGGTGGAAAAATTCCGCGACTGGGGTTTTCCGGTCAATCCGCTGATGAAGCGATTGAACTCGACGGCCGAGGTGCTCGACCATTACCGCCAGATCGGCCTGATGCGCGCCGATCTCGACTACGACATCGACGGCGTCGTCTACAAGGTCGACCGGCTCGACCTGCAGGAGCGCCTCGGCTTCCGCTCGCGTTCGCCCCGCTGGGCGACGGCCCACAAGTTCCCGGCCGAACAGGCCTTTACCACCGTCGAGGCGATCGACATCCAGGTCGGGCGCACCGGGGCGCTCACCCCCGTCGCGCGGCTGGAGCCGATCACCGTTGGCGGCGTCGTCGTCACCAATGCGACGCTGCACAATGCCGATTACATTCAGGGTATCGGCAATTCCGGCGAGCGCATCCGGCCGGAGGATCACGACATCCGCGTCGGCGACACCGTGATCGTCCAGCGCGCCGGCGACGTCATTCCGCAGGTGCTCGACGTGGTCATGGAAAAGCGCCCGGCAACGGCCGTGCCTTACGCCTTCCCGACCAAGTGCCCGGTCTGCGGCAGCCACGCCGTGCGGGAGAAGAACGAAAAGACCGGCAAGCTCGATTCGGTCACCCGCTGCACCGGCGGCTTCGTCTGCTCGGCGCAGGCCAAGGAACACATCAAGCATTTCGTCTCGCGCAATGCCTTCGATATCGAGGGGCTCGGCACCAAGCAGGTCGACTTCTTCTTCGAGGCCGAGGATCCGGCGATTCAGATCCGCACGGCGCCCGACATCTTCACGCTGAAGCGCCGGCAGGAGGCCTCGCCGCTCACCAAGCTCGAGAACATTGAGGGCTTTGGCCGCGTCAGCGTGCGCAAGCTGTTCGATGCGATCGACGCCCGCCGCGAGATCGCGCTCCACCGGCTGATCTTTGCGCTCGGCATCCGCCATGTCGGCGAGACCACTGCCAAGCTCCTGGCGCGCTCCTACGTCTCGTACGCGGCCTTTGCCGAGGCGATGCGGGCGGCGGCGCCGATGTTCGGCGATGCGTGGAACGAACTCAACGCCATCGACGGCATTGGCGAGGTGGTCGCTGCCTCGATCGTCGAGTTCTTCAAGGAGCCGCGCAATCTCGAAGTGGTTGACCGGCTGCTTCAGGAAGTGCGCCCGATCGATGCCGAGGCGGCGGTCGTGAGCGGTAGTCCGGTTGCCGGCAAGACCGTCGTCTTTACCGGTGCGCTTGAGAAGTTCACCCGTGACGAGGCCAAGGCCCGCGCCGAAAGCCTCGGCGCCAAGGTCGCCGGATCGGTGTCGAAGAAGACCGACTATGTGGTCGCCGGCGCCGATGCCGGCTCCAAGCTGACCAAGGCGCAGGAGCTCGGGGTTACGGTTCTCACCGAAGACGAATGGCTGGCTTTGATCGGCGGCTGAGCCGGCCTCGAGAAGGCGGCAGCTCTTCGCTAGCCTTGCCTTGCCCACGCACCTCAATCGCCTGAGCGCGCCTTGCCGTCGCTGATCTCGATCCTGCGCCGACAGGCGGCCGCGACCTTCTCGTCATGCGTCGAGATCAGGAAGGTGGTCTGCTGCTCGGCATTGATCTCGCGGATCAGGGCCATGACCTGATTGGCCGATTCGCGGTCGAGATTGCCGGTCGGCTCGTCGGCGAGCACGAGTTCGGGCGCATTCATCAGGGCGCGGGCGACCGCCACGCGCTGCTTCTGGCCGCCGGAGAGCTGGGTCGCGCGAAAGTGCATGCGGTCGGCGAGCCCGACACGCGCCAGAAGCTCTTCTCCGCGCGCCTTTGCCGAGCGCGTTTCCCGGCCCATGCTGACCGCCGTCGGAAAGATGACGTTTTCCAGCGCCGTGAAGTCGGGCAGCAGATGGTGGAACTGAAAGACGAAGCCGATATGCCGGTTGCGGAATTCGGTGAGGTCCGCATCGGCGGCCGCGATCATGTCCTGGCCGAGCATGACATGGTGCCCGGCGGTCGGGCGCATCAGGGTGCCGAGGATGGACAGAAGCGTGCTCTTGCCGGATCCCGAGGGGCCGAGGAGGGCGACGAGGTCTCCTGCCGCCAGCGTCATGTCGAGGCCGCGCAGTACGGGGGTGGCCGTTTCGCCGTCGCCGAAGGTCTTGACCAGATCGCGAACCTCGACCAGCGCGCTCATTGGCCGATCACCTTGACGGGATCGACGCGGGCGGCGGCGCGCGCCGGCAGGATGGATGCTATCATGGCGCCCACCGTCGTCAAGAGAATGGCAAGCCCGTAAGCGCCCTGGCGGACGTCGATCGGCAGGCCGCCGCGGGGTGCGTTCTCCGGAAGCGGGAATGGGGACAGAGCCAGATAGCCGAGGCCGGCGCCGACCAGCCCGCCGATGATGCCGATCATCGTGCCCTGGATCACGAAGACGCCGACGACGAAGACACGGCTGGCACCGAAGGCGCGCATGATGCCGATCTCCGGGCGCCGCCGGTAGGTCGACAGCAGCAGCGCGCTGGCGACCCCGATGACGATGGTGATCAGCGAAAAGGCCTTGATCAGGTCGCCGGAATTGGCCTGCGCCCGCAACCCGTCGAGCAACTGGCCGTTTCCTTCCGTCCAGGGCGTGGCCTTGAGGCCGGTCAGCCCGGCAATCCGTGCGGCAAAGGCGTCCGCCGCGTTCAGGTCATCGAGCTTGATCTCCACCCGGCTGATCCCCTGTTGCAGGTCGAACAGCGTGCGGGCGGCGGAAAGGTTGACGAAGGCCGAGCGTGCATCCAGCGCCTCGACGCCGAGCGAGAAGATGCCTTCGATGACGAGGGATCGCTCGACATCGCGGTCGGATTGCAGGGTGATCGTGTGGCCGATGCCGACGCCAAGATCCTCGGCCAGCGTTTTGCCGATCAGAATGGAGGTGTTTCCGAGCCGGGCATGGCCGGCGACGAGGTTGCCCGTAATGTCGGCGATCGCCGAGACCTTGTCCGACAGCAGGCCGGTTACGGCAACCGGCGCCCGCGACTGCCCGCGGATCACGAAGCCGTTGCCGACGATCTGCGGCGAGACCGCTCTCACACCGTCCAGCGCCTCGATCGTCGGCAGGAAGGCGTCGGCCGTGCGCAGCACCTCGCGCTGTCCGACCGCGCGCTGGAAGACGACCTGGGCGGCGGCGGCGTCCGGTGCCAGCAGCGGCGCGTCGCGGCTCGGCGCCTCGAGCGTGATATGGGCGATGTTGCCCACCGTGCGGTCGACCAGGTAACTGCCCAGCCCGCCGATCAGGGCGCTGATGAAGACGAAGACGAAAACGCCCGTCGCCACACCGAGAATCAGAAGCCCCGTCTGCAATTTGCTCGATGCGAGGTAGCGCAAGGCGAATTTGAGGGCGTAGAGCATGGGCTACGACGCCTGGACCATGTCGCCCGGCGTCACCTTGGCCGGATCGAGGATCACCACGTCGCCGGCCTTCAGCCCGTCGGTCACGATCACACGTTCGGACGGCCAATCGTCGAAGCGGATCTCCCGCCGCTCCGCCCGTCCCTCGGCGATGACCAGGACGAAAGCCTGCCCGCCTTCCAGGAGGATGGCGCTGCGCGGCACGGCAAGTGCTGCCTCGGCTTCGTTGACGATGACGTTGAGGTTGACGGTCAGGCCGACCGGCAGGTCGACATCCCTGTCGAAGGCGACCTTGATCTGGCGGCCGCCGGTCGCGCTGTCGACATTCGGCGCGGCGAAGATCACCCGACCGTTCAAGGGCTCGGGAGCGCCGATCGGTTTCATCAGCGCCTTCAGCCCCTCGCGGATTCGGGCCGAATAGAGCTCGTCGACATCGGTCTCGACCACCAGCGTCGCGAGGTCGGCAATCGAAAACAGTTCGGTCTGGGGATCGACCCTCTGGCCTTGATCGACATTGCGCGTGAGCACGACGCCCGTGATCGGCGCCTTGATCGTGTATTGGCTCAGCTGTTCCTGCGCCTGGTCGAGGGCGGCTTTCAGCCGTGCGCTGTCTTTCTTGGCGGCTTCAACGGCAAGAACGGCATCGTCGAGGTCGCCGCGCGGGCCGATCGAGCCGAGCGCCCGGGCGCGGGCCAGGGCGCCTTCCGTCTGACGCTCCTTGGCCTGCTGCGCCTCCAACGCGGCGCGCGCCTGACCGACCTCGGCCTCGGCAAGCGCGGTATCGAGCGTGACGATAGCATCGCCGGCCTGTACCCGATCGCCTTCGTCGGCAAGAATGGCCGTTGCCTGGGCGGAGACCGCCGAGCGGACCGTCACGGATTTCTCTGCTGCCACCCGGCCATTGAGCGCGAGCAGCTGCGTGACCGGCGCAAGGACCAGCGTTTCGCTCGCGACGATCGTGGGCTTTTCCTCCCACGGCCGCATCGTGACGGCATAGCCCACCGCCAGCGCCACCAGGAGCGTGATCAGGCCCAGCCGCTTTCCCCGTCGCATCCAACCGCCGTCCGCATGCATTGCACTTGTCTCATCATCTGTTTGATAGCCTTACCGCAGTCGATGGGGAGGCGCCAGCGTCTGGCGACGGTGGATGCGGGATGGCGGTGTATCGGGCTTTCTCGGAAGGATGCGCATTCATCCGGTTGTGCCCGGAGCCGGGGCGGATCATGCGCGTTGCAGCCATCTCCGGGCAAGATGGGCGCCAGCCAAAAAATCGGCCGCTCACTTGACGCCAATCAAGACCGGTCGAAAATATTGAGGAAGATTTAACGAAGTTTCACCAGATCTCGCTCTCCGTGAGGAGGGGGTCGATGACCTTGGCTGCGGCTGGTTTCGTGACGGTGTGGGGGTGTGCGAGGGCGCCCGGTCGCCCGCGGAGCACGCAGCAAGGCATGCAATGAGGCTGGCCCCGCCTCCTGGTGAATGAGGAATTTGAGAATGTCGATGAGTATTGAGCCGGGCCTTCTTTCGGGTCATGCGGCGCAGGCCGTGTCCGCCGTCCCCTTCCACCCTTCGGAGATCTTCTTCTCCCGCACCGACGGGCGGGGCAAGATCGTCGCCGGCAATTCCGTCTTCCAGCGGATCAGCCAGTATGCCTGGGACGAGCTCCTGGGGCAGCCGCACAATGTCATCCGCCATGCCGACATGCCGCGCGGCATCTTCTGGCTGCTGTGGGACCGCATCCGCCGTGGCCTTCTGACCGGCGCCTATGTGAAGAACCGGGCGCGCGACGGCCGCCATTATTGGGTCTTTGCCATCGTCGCCCCCGCCGAGAACGGTTATCTCTCGGTCCGGATCAAGCCCGGCAGCGAAACCTTCGGGCTGGCTGCCCGGGAATATGCCCGGCTTCTGGCGCTGGAGTCGAAGCGGGCGCTTTCCCCCGCCGAGAGCGGCGCGCTGATGACCGAACGGCTGGCCGAGCTTGGTTTCTCCGACTACGACGCCTTCATGGCCCATGCGCTGACCGAGGAGATGGCGGCGCGCAATGCCCAGATCGAGCGGGGCGAAGACCGCATGATGACGCATTTTCGCACGCTGATGGCGGGTGCGCAGTCGATCATTTCCAAGACGGCGCAGCTGTCGAGCGGCTATGCCGACCACCAGTTCGTTCCGCTCAATCTGCTGGTGCAGGCCGGCCGGCTGGGGCAGGCGGGCTCGGCCATTGGCACCATCTCCGGCAATTATAGCCTGCTCTCCGCGGAGATCCGCGCGGGGCTTGCGTCCTTCAGCGCCTCCGCCGCCCGCGTCGCCGCCAATATCTGCCGGGGCGCCTTCATGCTCGGAACCGCCCGCATCCAGCAGGAGACCATCAGCCTGTTTAGCAGTGAACCGCCGCAGGCCGAGGTCGATCATGCGCGCGAGATGTCGCACCTGACGGCACAGGAGCAGTCCTATCGCCGCCACACCCGCGCAACGCTCTATGGCATCCGTGACGATGTCGAGCAGTTCCATCGCCAGACGCTCGATCTCAAGCGCCTCGCTTCGGGCCTGTCGGCGATTCGGGTGATGGGCAAGGTCGAGAGCGGACGTCTGGCTGTTGCCGTGCTGGCCGACCTGATCGCCGATCTCGAAGCCTTCCAGGCGGTCATTGCCGAAGGCCTTGCCGAGATCGCCCTTGTGAACCAGGATCTGCGGCACAATGTGGCGGCGCTTGTCGAGGCGCAGGATTGTCTGTCTGCCTTCGGCATCCCGGTCCCGCCGCCCTTGGTGGCCTCCGGTGGACCGGCATGCGGTTGAGCCCAGGACGCTGTTGTCTAAGGATCGCTGTAGCCGATCGCCCGCAGGGTCAGCTGGGCGCTGCCGGGGTCCGTGTCAAACAGGATCGCGCCGCTCGACTGCGATTCGCCCGGCACATAGTCAAAGGTGACATCGACCGTCTCCAGGCTCTCGTCGCCCCGCTTCAGCTCGCCGCGCACGATCACGGCCGCTGCCGTCGTATTGGCGCGGTTCTCGATGTCGAAGGTGATGCGGTAACCGCCGGTCACTCGCGCCATGCCGGTTGCCTCGATGGCAAATTCCGGCGGCACCATTTCCTCGGTGGCCGCGTTCCAGCCGACATAGCCGATCAGCGTGGCGACAAGCGCGGCCGAGACGAGGCCGGTCAGCCATTCCATCCAGTGTGGGTTTTCGGCCTCGGTGTGGCGCGGGCGGTTCTGGCTGTTCATCGGATCCTCACAGTATCAGTCTGGCTGCGGCCGCGCCGATGGCCGCGGGAAAACCAAGCACGATCGTTGCAAAGACCACCGGCATCAGTGCGGATCCGTCGACCTGTTCGAAGATCCACAGCGAAAACAGGCTGATGGCCAGCGCCACGACATAGCCGGGCAGGGTGAAGCGCACGAGCGCATGCCACCACGGCGTCTGCGGCGACAGCTCGTGGCCGCCCTCGAAGGAGACCGCGTAGACGAAGCCGTGCATCAGTGCGATCGACAGAAGGATGGCGGCCAGCGCATGCCAGGCGGTCATCTTGTAGGACAGAAGGATCATCTCTTCCGTCGGCGCGACGTTGAGCGACAGGAAGAGCGCGCCGACGGCCATCAGGAAGAGTTCGCCGAAATAGCTGGCCGGCCGCTTGCGCAGTTCGGGGTTCTCGCACTCCTCATCTTCGTCGCGCGTCAGCTGGCTGCGGCCGAGCATGGCGCCGATGCTGGCGGGCACCGCCTGGATCGCGATCTTGCCGATGATCTCGCTCATCGGCATCTCCGGTTTCAGCAGGCCGAACAGCGACAGGATGAGACCGCTTGCGGCAATGCCGATGCCATAGGCGACAATCGCATCGCGCAAGTCCTCCCGCCAGCCGAATGTCTCCTCGAAGCCGATATGGTGGGAAAGGATCACCAGCAGCGGCAGGTCGAGGACGAGCAGCAGAAGCAGTTTTTCGCGGTCGATGTGAAAGCCGAGTTGCCACATTTCCATGGTCATCAGCATCGGCAGGGCAAAAAGCAGCGCGCCGGCAAGACCGCGCCCCATGCCGGCGAGAAAGGCGGTCCGCGCCTTCCTGCGCTGCATCAGCGCGCTGCGCTCCCCTGTTCGATCGGTCATGCCGCCCTCACTGTGCTCTGGCGCTCGACAACGCAATCGTGCGGGTATTGTTCCGTGGGTCCTGCGCGGACTGCCATCGGACCCTTGGCACTCTCCTTACCGCGCACGTCGCGTAGTGCCGCCTGTCGGCCCGGCTCCTCATCCGGCTGCCGCCATCTTCTCCCCGCGGGCGGGGAGAAGGACCGAAAACGGTCTTCTTCCAGCGGTGATAGGCGATCTTCTCCCCGCGGGCGGGGAGAAGGAACCCGCGGCACCGCAGCGGCGCACTCTCCTGAGTGGGCAGAAGGGGGCACGCCCTGCGTGGGCAAAGGGGTCACGGTCACTGCGGTGGCCATTCCCTCTCCCCGCGTGCGGGGGGCCGAAGGACGGGGCGAGACACGTGGCTCGACCCCGGTCGGGTCAGGGTGAGGGGCAGGACATGCGGTTGGACCTCTCCGGATCAGGGGGAGGGGCACGACTACGCCCCTCGTACCTTACCCGCAGCGAACCGCCGCCCAACGCAAAAAAAAAGCCCGCGCAGGCGGGCTGTGCGGGCTCTTGAAGGATGGGTCGAATGGGCCTCAACCCTTGGGCTTGAAGCTCTTCTTCCTTGGGCCCGATCCGGGGCCGCGGTCGTCGAACTTGCCCTTGGGCTTGCCGGCGAAGGCGGGTTTGTCGCCCTTTCCGGCATAGGCCGGCTTGTCGCCGCGGCCAGTCGGGGTCTTCTTGGCAGACCAGTCGGACTTGGCCGGCTTGTCCCAGTCATTGGAGGCGCCCTTCGGCTTCTTCTTGTAGGCAGGCTTGTCGCCGCTCCAGTTGTCGCGGGCGGGCTTGACCGGCGTGTCGCCCCAGACCTCGGCGTCGGTGCGGCTCATGTCGTCGGCGCCGTCACGACCTGCGGCCGGCGCGCGCTTGTCGGCCCACGGCTTGCGCTCACCGCCGCGCTTGTCGCCAAAAGGCTTCTTGTCGTCGAAGGACCGCTTGTCGCCATGGGCCTTCTTCTCGCCATAGGCCTTGGGCTCGCGCGGGGCGCGCTCCTTCGGCGGGGCGGAGAAATCGGGCGTGCCGTCCAGGCGCTTCACCGCGATGCCGCGCTCCAGCGTCTTGTTCGGCCCTAGCGCCTCCAGGAAGCCGTCGACGTCGCCGCTGGCGATCTCGACGAAGGTTTCCTCCGGCTGCATCTTGATCGCGCCGATCGCTGCCTTGGTGATGTTGCCGTTGCGGCACAGCATCGGGATCAGCCAACGCGGCTCGGCGTTCTGCCGACGGCCGACCGACAGCGTGAACCAGGTGCTGGATCCGAAATCGGCGCGCGGCTTGGTCGCCGCGCTCGACGGATTGGCATAGTCCGGTTCGCGCCGCTTCTTGGAAGCCTCGAGGCTGATCGGGATCAGGTCTTCCGGGGCCGAGCGGTTGCCGCGCTGCAGGCGCAGGAAGGCGGCGGCCACCTGCTCGGCGCCATGGGTGGCAAGCAGCGTTGCGATAAACGGGGCTTCGTCCTCGTTGACCGTTTCGGTCAGGGCCGGATCGGCCAGCAGGCGCTCGTCGTCACGGGCCAG
>DAIMJJ010000110.1:0-13681 GCA_036722275.1 Rhizobium sp.
CGTGCCGCGGCGGATGCCGTCTACCAGCGATTCCTTGCAGCCATTCTTGTTGTCGAATTTCGACTTGGTGACGGAATCGTTGACGTTGATGGCCGGGAACGGCAGCAGGCCCTTCTTGGCCAGTTCATAGAGCCGGTGCACGCCGGTGGTGGTCTCTTCGGTCACACCCTTGATGGCATCGCGCTGCTTGGTGAACCAGCCCGGGGAAGCCTGGAGACGCTTCTTGATCTGCGCAAACAGGATCTCTTCTTCTTCCGAGCCCGGCTTGGAGAGAACATCTTCACCGGCTTCGGCGCGGGCGCCGAGCAGGATGTACATGGTCGCGTCACCGCCGTCGTCGAGGATCATGTTCGACAGGCCGCCGTCGCGCCACTGGAAGATCTTGTCGGTGTATTCCCAGTAGTCGGTCAGGGATTCGCCCTTGATGGCGAAGACCGGGATGCCCGCGGCGGCGATGGCGGCGGCGGCATGGTCCTGGGTCGAAAAAATGTTGCACGACGCCCAGCGGACGTCGGCGCCAAGCGCGACCAGCGTCTCGATCAGTACGGCGGTCTGGATGGTCATGTGCAGCGAGCCGGTGATGCGCGCGCCCTTGAGCGGCTTGCTTTCACCAAATTCGGCGCGGCATGACATCAGGCCGGGCATTTCGGTTTCAGCGATCTCGATTTCCTTGCGGCCGAATTCGGCAAGGCCAATGTCTGCGACGATATAGTCGTTGTGTGCGGTCATGAAGCGCTCCCGGCTAGGATGACGGTGAAGGCCGGGTCGGATGTCGTCCAGGCATGCACCATTTTCGACCCCTCTGCAAAAGACGGGTTTCTGTCCCCGCGTTTAGCAGGGATCGGCGCTGAAGGCAAGGAGACATAAAGAAGTCTTTATGTCTTTATATGATTAAGCGGCGGTTATGCTTCCTCGCCGAACCGGTCCGCCACCAGCGCTTCGAGCGCTGACAGAACCTCGGCGGCCTGATTGCCGCTGGCGCTGACCGTGATGGTGCAGCCGGGGCTTGCCGCCAGCATCATCAGGCCCATGATCGAGGTGCCGCCGACCGTGGTGCCGTCCTTCGTCACTTGGACGATGGCATCGAAGCCGCTCACCGTCTGGACGAACTTGGCAGAGGCGCGGGCGTGCAGGCCGCGCTTGTTGATGATCAGGAGTTCCCGGGAATTCGGCATGAAGGCGCTCTCGATCACTTGCCGCTGAGCACGCGGCTGGCGACATTGATGTACTTGCGGCCCGCTTCGGAGGCGTCGACAAGCGCCTTTTCCATGTTGTTTTCGCCGCGTATGCCGGCAAGCTTGATCAGCATGGGCAGATTGACCCCGGCGATGACTTCGATCCGGCCGGTGTTCATCACGGAGATGGCGAGATTGGAGGGCGTGCCGCCGAACATGTCGGTAAGAATGATCACGCCGTGTCCATCATCCGAGCGCATCACGGCATCCAGGATGTCCTGGCGGCGCTGGTCCATGTCGTCATCCGGGCCGATGCAGACGGTTTCGATGAATTTTTGTGGGCCGACGACATGCTCGACAGCATGCTGAAATTCTTCAGCCAGCTTGCCATGGGTGACAAGCACAAGTCCGATCATTCTTCTATTACCCCTTGCCTGCGCAGACAGATGGCGGAGATAACGCAACGCAGGTACTTCGTCCATCGATGGGACGCCATCTTGGCGATGAAAATCCGAAGTTCAAGCGCAAACTGCACGGGATTCGACGAAGGAGAGGCCGTTCAGGATGCGATCAGCGCATTTAAGAAGGAAAACGGCAGGCGTTGATCGAGGGGCAGGTGGATGCCCGGCAATGAGATCTCGTCAAACAGACTGACCGGCCGGCGATGCTCCGGCAAACGGTCGGCCGTCGCAGGATCGACCGGTACGACTGCATAGTCCAGCCGGGCGCGCGGAATGCTGTCGACGCATGCGATACCGCCGTAGCGCAGCTCGATCCGGTCACGGATCGTCTCGGGGCGGCACGCGACGACATGGGCGCCGAAGACCGAGATGAAGACCTGATCATCCGCCACGAGCGCGGCGAATTGGCCGTGCATCCTGGCCTCGCTCAGGCAGTGGAAGGCCAGCGACGACTTGCCTGCACCCGACGGACCGAGGAAAAGAAGGCCGGTGGTGCCGACCACAATCGCCGTGCCGTGGATGTTGGCGGGCCGAGGGGTCAAGACGCCGCCTCGACCGGCAGGGCCAGGATGAAGCGTGCACCGAGAATGCGACCACTGTCGGGGTCGATGATGTTCTCCGCCCGCAACGTACCGCCATGGGCTTCGGCAATCTGCCGGCTGATGGACAGACCGAGGCCGGAATTCTGGCCAAAGCTCTCGCCTTCCGGCCGGTCGGTGTAGAAGCGCTCGAAGATGCGGTCGATATCCTCGGCCTGGATCCCGGGCCCATTGTCCTCGATCTGGACGAGGCAGCGCCCGCGGGTGCGCGACAGCTTGACCGTGATCTTGCCGCCGACCTCAGGAACGAAGGATCGGGCGTTCTCGATCAGGTTGGTGACGATCTGGCCGAGGCGCAGGTCGTGGCCGGACACGACGAAGCGGGCCTTGGTTCCCGGCTTCTGGTCGATGATGTAGTCGAGCTCGACCGGCTTCTTGGAATTGCGGATCTGGCGGGAAACGTCGACTAGGCTGGACAGCAGCACTTCGAGATCGACCGGCTTGGCGTCGTGGCGCGCGAGCTCCGCGTCAAGTCGTGAGGCATCGGAAATGTCGCTGATCAGGCGGTCGAGGCGGCGCACGTCGTGCTGGATCACGTCCATCAGCCGCTGCCGCGACTGGTCATTCTTGGCCAGCGGCAGGGTTTCCACGGCGCTGCGCAGCGAGGTCAGCGGGTTCTTCAGCTCGTGGCTGACGTCGGCGGCGAAGCTTTCGATGGCGTCGATGCGGTCGTAAAGCGCATTGGTCATCTCGCGAAGCGCGACTGACAGATTGCCGATTTCGTCCTGACGGGCGGAGAAATCCGGGATCTCCTCGCGCTCCTTGGCGCCGCGCCGAACCCTGATGGCGGCGGCGGCAAGGCGGCGCAGCGGATTGGCGATCGTCGAGGACAGAAGCAGCGACACGACAATGTTGACCAGTGCCGCGACGCCGAAGACGCGCAGGATCGCCAGCCGCTCGGCATGGACGATCTTGTCGATATCGCCGGCCTGGGTGGAGAGCAGCAGCACGCCGAGCACGGCGCGGAAGCGCTGGACGGGAACGGCGACCGAGACGATCAGCTCGCTCTGGTCGGTCACACGGACCACGGCGCCGCGAACGCCGGTCAACGCGTTCATCACTTCCGGGTAGATCGAGCCGTCGCCGCCCGGCGCTTCCTTGTAGACCGGCAGGTTCGAAGGCTGCAGGGCCATGTTGAACAGGCGGGCGATCCAGTCGGTGACGCTCGAGTTCTCGTTTTCGACCGGCGGCAGATCGAAGCGCAGGACCTGGCCGCGGGAGTAGAGATGGCGCGAATCGAGCAGCAGGTTGGCATCGGCGTCGAACAGCCGCGCCCGGGTCCGCGTCGGCGAGATCAACCGACGCAGGACCGGCGCCACGCGCTCCGGATTGATCGGGAACTCGAGGTCCTCGTCGTTCGGAACGGGGGTGATGCTCTGGCCGGCCTGCAGCTCGAGCAGCTTTTGCGGATCGATCGTGATCGAATTGGTGTCGACGGAGGCCGAGGCGGAAATCGCACCGGCAATGATCTCGCCCTGGGTCAGCAGGCTTTCGACGCGGGCGTCGATCAGTCCCTCGCGAAACTGATTGAGATACATGATCCCGCCGACCAGCACGATCAGCGCCGCGAGGTTGAAGAAGACGATCCGGCGCGTCAGGCTGGAGAACAGCGCGTGCCCGAAGATCCGACGCACGAGCGTGAAGGGGTGAACCGGGAAACGGCGCTGCTCGGTCAGGCTGTCCAGTTCGTCGATCGCCCCGTCTGAAACGCGCTTGACCAATCTTTACCCTTTTGCCAGGCCGGCCCTGTTCGATACTCTGCGGCTTACGCCGCTTCGCGGAAGCGGTAGCCCACTCCGTAGAGCGTTTCAATCATGTCGAAGTCGGTATCGACCATCTTGAACTTCTTGCGCAAGCGCTTGATGTGGCTGTCGATCGTGCGGTCGTCGACATAGACCTGCTCGTCATAGGCCGCATCCATCAGCGCGTCGCGGCTCTTGACCACGCCCGGCCGTTGCGCCAGCGACTGCAGGATCAGGAACTCGGTCACCGTCAGGGTGACCGGATCGCCCTTCCAGGTGCAGGTGTGGCGTTCCTGGTCCATGACCAGCTGGCCGCGCTCCAGCGTGCGGGCCTGCTGTTCGGCGCCGGTCTTGGCGGTCCCGCCGGCCGCCAGCGTCTCGCGGCTTGCTGCGCGGCGCAGGATGGCCTTGACGCGCTCGACCAGAAGGCGCTGCGAGAACGGCTTGGTGATGAAGTCGTCGGCGCCCATCTTCAGCCCGAACAGCTCGTCGATCTCCTCGTCCTTCGAGGTCAGAAAGATCACCGGCAGGTCGGACTTCTGTCGCAGCCGCCGAAGCAGCTCCATTCCGTCCATGCGCGGCATCTTGATGTCGAAGATGGCCAGATGCGGCGGACGTGCCAGCAAACCGTCGAGCGCGGAGGCGCCGTCGGTATAGGTCTCGACCTTGTATCCCTCGGCTTCCAGCGCGATCGACACGGAAGTGAGAATATTGCGGTCGTCGTCAACGAGCGCGATCGTCTGCATAGTGTTCGTCTCCGTCATCATGAAGCGCGGCTCCTGGTATGTCCCAGCCCAGGTTAGGCATCGTTGGCCGCGCTTAATGGGGATAAAGGTGGAACAAATTGTGGCAAAGATAAAGGGCCAGCGTCCCGGCATCGCGACAAATCGGGTGTATTCTGCGCAAGCGGCAACCGAAGGGCGTCCATGCAAACCGATTTAAAAATCCATAATTTCATTTAAATCGATTAAATATTTGAAATTATTGATTGATTTTGCGGTTTGCTTATTGCGTTTTGAAAACTCGGACACTAGGTTCCCGAAAATCCAACGTCACCGTTTCTAATATAGAGGATGCGCGCTCATGGAGGAGCTTGGTGTAAATAATCCCCTCGTAGGGGTAGCAGCGATCGGTTTGGGTGATGCGGCTCGCATCTACTACAACTTCCGTGAGCGCGACCTCTATGAGGAGGCGATTCGCCGCAAAGAAGCCGTGCTGACCGCCGACGGCGCGCTCTGCGCGGTGACCGGGCAGCACACGGGCCGCTCGGCCAAGGACAAGTTCATTGTCCGCGACAACCACACCGACGACCAGATCTGGTGGGACAACAACAAGCCGATGTCGCCGGAGCATTTCGGCATTCTGCACAAAGACATGCTGGCCCATGCGGCTGGCAAGGAACTGTTCGTGCAGGACCTGATCGGCGGCGCCGATGCCGAAAACGAACTGCCGACCCGCGTCGTCACCGAGCTGGCCTGGCATTCGCTGTTCATCCGCAACCTGCTGATCCGTCCGGAGCGCTCCAAGCTCGCCGGTTTCCAGCCGAAGCTGACGATCATCAACCTGCCGACCTTCCGTGCCGACCCGGCCCGCCACGGCTGCCGGACCGAAACGGTCATCGCCTGCGACTTCACCAATGGCATCGTTCTGATCGGCGGTACCTCCTACGCCGGCGAAATGAAGAAGTCGGTCTTCACCGCGCTCAACTACATGCTGCCGCCGAAGGGCGTCATGCCGATGCACTGCTCGGCCAATGTCGGTCCGGCCGGCGACGCCGCCGTCTTCTTCGGTCTGTCGGGCACCGGCAAGACGACGCTGTCGGCCGACCCGAGCCGCACGCTGATCGGCGACGATGAGCACGGCTGGGGCGAGGACGGCATCTTCAACTTCGAAGGTGGCTGCTACGCCAAGACCATCCGCCTTTCGGCCGAAGCCGAGCCGGAAATCTACGCCACCACCAAGCGCTTCGGCACCGTTCTCGAGAACGTCGTGCTCGATGAAGCCGGCGTACCGGACTTCAACGACGCCTCGCGCACCGAAAACACCCGTTGCGCCTATCCGCTGCACTTCATTCCGAATGCATCGGAAACGGGTCGCGCCGGCCATCCGAAGACGATCATCATGCTGACCGCCGATGCCTTCGGTGTTCTGCCGCCGATCGCCCGCCTGACCCCGGAACAGGCCATGTACCACTTCCTGTCCGGCTACACCGCTAAGGTCGCCGGCACGGAAAAGGGCGTGACCGAGCCGGAAGCGACCTTCTCGACTTGCTTCGGCGCTCCCTTCATGCCGCGCCATCCGGCCGAGTACGGCAATCTGCTGCGCGACCTGATCGCCAAGCACAATGTCGACTGCTGGCTGGTCAACACCGGCTGGACCGGCGGCGCCTACGGCATCGGTCACCGCATGCCGATCAAGGCCACCCGCGCGCTGCTCGCCGGCGCCCTGAACGGTGAGCTGAAGAAGGCCGAAACCCGCATCGATCCGAATTTCGGCTTTGCGGTTCCGGTTGCCGTCGAAGGTGTCGACCAGAAGATCCTCGATCCCCGTTCGACCTGGTCGGATGCATCGGAATACGATGCCCAGGCCAAGAAGCTGGTGGCGATGTTCATCACCAACTTCGCCAAGTTCGAGGATCACGTCGATCACACCGTCCGGGCGGCGGCTCCGAACGCGAATATCGCTGCGGAATAAGCCGGACCTCCGGACCCCAATCGAACCCGGCGGAGCGATCCGCCGGGTTTCTTGTTTTCCGCTTCGATCGAATGTGAAATAGAGCGAGACGGAGACCGAACATGGCCAGCGACGCACTCGTCATCAACAACCGCATCACAATTGCCGGCTGGGAGCTGACGGAACAGTTCGTGCTGTCCGGCGGCGCGGGTGGGCAGAACGTCAACAAGGTGTCGACGGCCGTCCAGCTGTTCTTCAACATCGCCGGTTCGCCGGCGCTCACGGAACGTGTCAAGGAAAACGCCCTGAAGCTCGCCGGTCGCCGCGCCTCAAAAGAGGGGGTGCTGATGATCGAGGCAAACCGGTTCCGCAGCCAGGAACGCAATCGCGAAGACGCACGCGAGCGCCTCAAGGAACTGATCCTTGCCGCTGCTGCCCCGCCACCGCCGCCGCGAAAGAAGACCAAGCCGACCAAGGGCTCGGTCGAGCGTCGGCTGAAAGAAAAATCGGGACGCTCGGAGATTAAGAAGATGCGCGGCCGGCCCGGCGGCGACTAACATCGCCCGACTGCGACCTAATACAGCACGACATATTTTAGATATCCGCTTGTGTTTTGCTGCGCCCTGGGCTCAGCTGAGCCGAACGCGAAGAGAAGAGGATATCCCATGGGTTTGTTTAGCTTCATCAAGAGTGCAGGCAAGAAGCTTGGCATCGGCGGTGATGACGAGGCACCGGACGCGGAAGCGGTCGAGAAGGAGCTCGCCTCGCATGATCTCGGGACCGAAAAGGTCGAGGTGGCCGTCGTTGAAGACAAGGTCGTGCTGAAGGGAACGGTCAAGGATCAGTCGGTCTTCGAGAAGGCAGTCATTGCCGTCGGCAATACGCTGGGCATTTCCAAGGTCGAGGCCGGCGAGCTGAAGATCGCCGAAACGCCGGAGGCTGCGCCCGTCGCACCCAAGGAGCCTGTCTTTTACACCGTCAAGAAGGGCGACAATCTCTGGAAGATTGCCGAGGCGCATTACGGCAAGGCTCATGGTGCCAAGCACACCGTGATCTTCGAGGCGAACAAGCCGATGCTGACCCACCCCGACAAGATCTATCCCGGCCAGGTGCTGCGTATCCCCGATCTTGCCGAGTGAAGCTGTCCTAGAGGCGGTGGCCGATCTCGGCCACCGGTCGCCCATGCCGGAAAAAGCCAAGCGTACCCTGCCGGAAGGCCTGCGTTACCTGCCCGATTTCATCGACAGGGCCGACCAGGACCGGCTTGTCCAGGCAATCCGGGAGATCGTCGCAGAGGCGCCGCTCTTCGTCCCGACCATGCCCGGCACGGGAAAGGAGATGTCGGTTCGCATGACCAATTGCGGGCCGCTCGGCTGGGTGACCGACAAGGAACGCGGCTATCGTTATCAGGCGACGCATCCGGTGACGGGCAAGCCCTGGCCGCCCATTCCGGACATGCTGCTTCAGATCTGGGACAAGGTTTCCGGATGCTCCAGGGCACCTGAGGCCTGTCTGGTCAATTTCTACGATGACAACGCCCGCATGGGCCTGCATCAGGATCGGGACGAGAAGGATTTGGACGCGCCGGTTCTCTCGGTGTCGCTGGGCAATGCCTGCCTCTTTCGCGTCGGCGGCACGAACCGCAAGGACCCGACCATGTCGCTGAAGCTGTCGAGCGGCGATGTCTTTGTCATCGGCGGGGCAGGGCGCCTGTGCTTCCATGGCGTCGACCGGATCTATCCAGCCACGTCGACCCTGCTGAAGAACGGTGGACGGATCAACCTGACGCTCCGGCGCGTCAATCCCTGAACGGCAAGAGAATGCATAGTCTGCTGTCTAGAAGACAGCCGACGATCGATCGCCTACAATTTTCTCAAGGCCACCTGTTCGACCAGATGATTGTCTCCCTTGCGCAGGATCAGGTCGGCGCGCGGCCGGGTGGGCAGGATGTTCTCGCGCAGGTTCTTCAGGTTGATATTGGCCCAGAGATCCTCGGCGATCTTCAGCGCATCGCCTTCGCTGATCGTGGCATAGCGGTTGAAGTAGGAGTTCGGATCGCGGAAGGCGGTCTGCCTGAGCTTCATGAAGCGGTCGACATACCAGCGATGGATGAGGTTCTCGTCGGCGTCGATATAGATCGAGAAGTCGAAGAAGTCCGAAACGATCGGAACGATCTTGCCGTCGGCCGGCAGGTCGCGCGACTGCAGCACATTGATGCCTTCGAAGATCAGGATGTCGGGCCGGTCCACGACCTTGTACTCGTTCGGAAGCACGTCATAGGTCAGGTGCGAATAGCCCGGCGCCTTGACGTTCGGCAGCCCCGCCTTGATTGCTGAGAGGAAGCGCAGCAGCGCGCCGATGTCGTAGCTTTCCGGAAAACCCTTGCGGTTCAGGATGTTGTGCCGGACCAGATGGGCGTTGGGATAGAGAAAACCGTCCGTCGTCACGAGGTCGACCTTCGGGCTCGACGGCCAGCGCGCAAGGAGCTCCTTGAGAATGCGGGCGGTCGTCGACTTGCCCACGGCCACCGAACCGGCAATGCCGATGACGAACGGGGTCTTGGAAACGCCTGCCGTGCTCAGGAACCGGCTGCGCTGCTGAAACAGGAGCTGCGAGGATTCGACATGCGCCGACAAAAGCCGCGACAGCGAAAGATAGATCCGCCGCACCTCATCGAGATCGATCGGGTCGTCGATCGAGCGCAGGCGCTTCAGTTCGTCGGCGGTCAGGGTCAGCGGGGTATCGGCCCGGAAATGGGACCATTCTTCAGAATTGAAGAACAGATAGGGCGAATAGCCATTTGCCTGGAAGTGATCGAGCATTTCTGGCGTTTCGGATTCCCGGGGCGCTGTTGTCATGGATCCTGCCGGCTGGCCTTCTCGCTGAGGCCTGATTGGCCCGTCCGCCGCTGAAGCTCGTCGAGCACCGCTTTAAGCGGGATATCCGCGATTTTCAATACGACCATCAGGTGATAGATCAGGTCGGCACTCTCGTAAACGAGGTTGTCGCGGTCGTCCTTGATGGCCGCAATCACGGTCTCGACGGCTTCCTCGCCCAGTTTCTTGGCTGCCTTCGGCTGCCCGCCGGACACCAGCTTTGCCGTCCAGGAGTCCTCCGGGCGCGCCTTGGCACGGTCGGCGACGATGCGTTCGAGGTCGCTGAGGCTGAAATCGCTCATGATCGTTCTCTTTCTCCGTGCTCAGTCCAGCCGCATGGCGATGCCGTGATCCGCCATGTACCGCTTGGCCTCTGCGATCGAATAGGTGCCGAAGTGGAAGATCGAGGCAGCGAGCACGGCGGTTGCGTGGCCCTCCTTGATGCCGGCGACCAGATCGTCGAGCGTACCGACGCCGCCAGAGGCGATCACCGGCACACGCACCGAATCGGCGATCGTCCGGGTCAATTCGATGTCGTAGCCGATCTTGGTGCCGTCGCGGTCCATCGAGGTGACCAGCAGTTCGCCGGCGCCGCGCGCGACGACCTGGGCGGCGAATTCCACCGCGTCGATGCCGGTCGGCTGGCGACCGCCATGGGTAAAGATCTCCCAGCGATCGGCTTCACCGGCACCCGACACCTTCTTGGCGTCGATGGAAACGACGATGCACTGGTCGCCGAACTTGTCGGCAGCCTCGGCGACGAAATCGGGATTCTTCACCGCTGCCGAATTGATCGAGACCTTGTCGGCGCCGCAGAGCAGCAACTTGCGAATATCGGCGGTGGTGCGAACCCCGCCGCCGACGGTCAGCGGCATGAAACAGTGGTCGGCTGTCTGCGCGACCACCTCGAAGATCGTGTCGCGATTGTCGGAGGATGCGGTGATGTCGAGGAAGCACAGTTCGTCGGCGCCGGCGGCGTCATAGGCCTTCGCCGCAGCGACGGGGTCGCCGGCATCGATGAGATCGACGAAGTTGACACCCTTGACGACACGGCCGTCCTTGACGTCCAGGCAGGGGATCACGCGGGCTTTGAGCGTCATGGTCTGTCCTCGTTCAGGCGCGGGCGGCGCGGATGAGCGCCAGGGCTTCGGCCGGGTCGATCCGGCCGTCATAGAGCGCGCGGCCGGTGATCGCGCCCTCGAGCTTCGCGGCGTCGGGTTCCAGCATCCGGCGGATATCGTCGAGCGAGGCGAGACCGCCGGAGGCGATGACCGGAATGGAAACGGCATCGGCCAGGGCAAGGGTCGATTCCCAGTTGATGCCGGTGAGGATGCCGTCGCGATCGATATCGGTGTAGATGATCGCCGAGACGCCGGCGCCCTCGAACTTCTTCGCAAGCTCGATCACGCCGAGCTCAGAGGCTTCCGCCCAGCCTTCGACCGCGACCTTGCCGCCCTTGGCGTCGATGCCGACGGCAATCTTGCCGGGAAACTGCCGGCAGGCTTCGATCACCAGCGCCGGGTCGCGCACGGCGACCGTGCCGAGGATGACGCGGGAGAGACCGCGGTCCAGCCAGCGCGCGATATGCTCGAGGCTGCGAATGCCGCCGCCGAGCTGCACCGGGTTCTTTGTCGCCTTCAGGATGGCGTCGACGGCCGCGCCGTTGACGCTTTCACCGGCAAAGGCGCCGTTCAGATCGACGACATGCAGCCACTCGAAACCCTGATCCTCGAAGGCTTTGGCCTGCGCGGCCGGGTCGGTGTTGTAGACGGTCGCCTGTTCCATGTCGCCCAGCTTGAGCCGCACGCACTGGCCGTCCTTGAGATCGATGGCGGGAAAAAGGATCATGGGGAAGGTCCGATACTCGTGAGACTTCAGGGTTTCCAGGACAGGAAATTGGCGATCAGCCTGAGGCCGAGCGCCTGGCTCTTTTCCGGATGGAACTGGGCGCCGATCATGTTGTCGCGACCGACAAAGGCAGTCATCGGACCGCCGTAATCGGTGGTCGCCATCACGTCATCCGTATTTTCCGCCGCAAGGTGATAGGAATGGACAAAATAGGCGTGCAGGCCGTCCGACCCGGTCTTGATGCCGTCGAAGAGCGGATGCGGACGCTTGAGATCGAGCGTGTTCCAGCCGATCTGCGGGATCTTCAGCGCCGGATCGCTCGGCGTCATCTCCACGACGTCGCCCTTGATCCAGCCGAAGCCCGGCGTGATCGTCTTTTCCAGGCCGCGGCTGGACATCAGCTGCATGCCGACGCAGATGCCGAAAAAGGGACGGCCCTTGTTTTCCACCACGTCGATAATCGCTTCATGCATGCCGGCAACGGCATCGAGCCCGCTGCGGCAATCGGCATAGGCGCCGACGCCCGGCAGCACGATCCGGTCGGCGGTGGCCACACGATCGGCCTTGTCGGTAAGTTCGATCACGGCATCGATGCCGCTCTCGCGGGCGGCACGCTCGAAGGCCTTGGTGGCCGAGCGAAGATTTCCGGATCCATAGTCGATGATCGCCACGCGCATCGTGGAACGTCCTTTCCTGAATGCGACGCCATGGGGCAAGGGCCGAAGCGCCGCGAAGCGATGGTCAAGCTGCTGTCCGCCGGTCCGGCTGCGCAGGCTTCAGACGAGGGTGCCCTTGGTCGAGGGGACACGGCTGGCCTGGCGCGGATCGATCTCGATCGCCGTGCGCAGGGCGCGGGCCACGGCCTTGAAGCAGGTCTCCGCGATATGGTGGTTGTTGGCACCATAATGATTGAGGATATGCAGGGTGATGCCGGCATTCTGCGCCAACGCCTGGAAGAACTCGCGCACCAGTTCGGTGTCGAAGGTGCCGATCTTCGGCGCGCTGAAGGCAACGTTCCAGACGAGGAAGGGTCGGCCCGACACGTCGATCGCCGCCTTGGTCATCGTCTCGTCCATGGCCAGATCGATCGATGCATATCGGGTGATGCCGCGCCGGTCGCCGAGCGCCTTGGAAATCGCCTGGCCGATGGCAATACCCGTATCCTCGACAGTGTGGTGATCGTCGATGTGCAGGTCGCCCTTAACGTCGATCTCCATGTCGATGAGCGAATGTCGCGAAAGCTGGTCGAGCATATGATCGAAAAAGCCGACGCCCGTGGAAATCTTCGCCGTACCGGTGCCGTCGAGATTGACGGAAACCGCAACGGAGGTTTCGTTGGTTTTGCGGGAAATGCTTCCCGTGCGACGGATCATCGTTTCGCCCATAAGGGTCTGCTCCATGCCTTGGTCAAGCGGTTCCATATCAGGCGGTCGGTTAAATATCCAGCAAAAGCAGGCCCCGCTTTGGTGCAATGCGTCACGAGATTGCATTCGCGCGAGGCCAACTTACATAGGGATCAACCGCGCGGTCTCGCGCTCCCGATCGAACGCCCGCCAGGCGGGCCAACAGGTGCGGAAATGACAACGATTATTACTGTGCGCAAGGGCGGAAAGGTCATCATGGCGGGCGACGGCCAGGTCAGCCTCGGCCAGACCGTGATGAAGGGCAATGCCCGCAAGGTTCGCCGGATCGGCAAGGGCGACGTCGTCGCCGGTTTCGCGGGCGCGACCGCCGATGCATTCACCCTGCTCGAACGCCTGGAAAAGAAGCTCGAGCAATATCCCGGCCAGCTGATGCGCGCCGCCGTCGAACTCGCCAAGGACTGGCGCACCGACAAGTATCTGCGCAATCTCGAGGCCATGATGCTGGTCGCCGACAAGACGATTACGCTCGCGATCACCGGCAATGGCGATGTGCTCGAGCCGGAACATGGCACCATGGCGATCGGCTCCGGTGGCAACTACGCCTTTGCGGCTGCCCGGGCCCTGATGGACAGCGAGAAATCGGCCGAAGAAATCGCCCGCCAGGCCATGGCGATCGCCGCCGAGATCTGCGTCTACACCAATGACAACATCATCGTCGAATCGCTCGACAGCGACGACTGACCCTCATCCTCAGACCCACTGGAACAAGCGATATGACGACTTTTTCTCCCCGCGAGATCGTATCCGAGCTCGACCGCTTCATCATCGGGCAGCATGAGGCGAAGCGTGCCGTGGCGATCGCCTTGCGCAACCGCTGGCGCCGCCAGCAGCTCGACGAGAGCCTGCGCGACGAGGTCATGCCGAAGAACATCCTGATGATCGG
>DAIMJJ010000111.1:0-13639 GCA_036722275.1 Rhizobium sp.
AGACGGAAGCGCTGATGGCCCAATGCGAGGACTATCTCGATCGCCGCCTCGAAGGCGACCTGGTGCCGGAACCCGCCGCCAAGCGCATTCGCTGATCGACGCCCCACGAACGCTCAAAGGAACGCCGGTCGAGAGGCCGGCGTTTTTTGTTGCACGGATTTTGCCGGCGGCGAGCCGGATCGCTGCAACCGTCGTTGACAAAACACGCCAAGATTGTTCTGACTTGAACAATAACTCCCGAGACCTTTTCAACCATCGTTTGGTTCACCCTGATGCTTGACGCCCTTTCCTTCGATGCCATCGGCTTTGCCGGCGGCGGCAACCGCTGTTACTGGCAGAGCGGCTTCTTTGAGGCGTTCACTCGAAGCCATCCACAAAGGCCTTTCTATTATGTCGCAGTGTCGGCAGGCGCCTACCACTGCGCGATGAACCTGGCCGGGGTGGGCGACCGGGTTCGCGGTGCTGCCTTCTCCTTTGCCGAAAGGAACATACCCGATCTCGACTGGGCCGCCTTGCGGCAGGGACGCTCGCCGCTGGTGGTCGGCGGTCTGTTCCGGCAGTTCCTCGCCCAGCAATTCGGCCCGTCCGAACTCGAGTCGCTGAAGGCCGCCCCCCCAATGCTGATCCAGCTCGCCTGCCCGCCACGCTGGATGCCCGGAGGGCTTGCCGCCCTCGGATCAATCACCGCCTACCAGATCGAGAAACGGCTGACGGGCGGCGCCCACTCCAAGGCCGGACGTTATCTCGGGCTTAAACCCGCCTGGGTTTCGACCCACGACCTCACGACGCCAGCCGATCTCGTCGACGCACTCATGGCAACCTCGTCCGTGCCGCCGTTCATGCCGGTCGGCCGTATCGGAGCGAGAAGCCACCTGGACGGCGGCCTCGTCGACAATCCGCCGACGCTCAAGCTCCATGAGACGGAATCAGCCGGTGGACGAACCTTGCTGCTCACCACCCGTTATGGTCGCCTGCCGCCGTCTTCGCCGAACCGGATCGTGGTTGGTCCCAGCGAAGACATCCCCGTCAACAAGTTCACCGTCGGCAATGCCGCCGGCCTTCGCCATGCCTATGAACTGGGACTGAAGGACGGCGAGGCATTTGTGCAACGCCTGCCATCGCTGCTTATGGGCGGACGGTTGTGATCGGCGGTTGAACATCCGGTTCGCGAAAGGCAATCTGCCAGCACGCGACGTCGGCGGCCCGGCCGCCTCTCCTCCTCTCGCAGTCATCCTGGAAATCCATGAAAATCTTGAGCCCCATCATCCGGAAGATCCGGCGTCATCGTGCCGAGCGTCAGCTCAAGCACGGCAGAGCCGTCTTTCTTTCCGGCGATTCGTTTCCAAAGGACGCCGGCATCGAGATCGCCATCGAAACAAGGTTATCGCCCCTGTTCGGCGACTGGTGCAGACAGGCAGACCTCAACGAAAGGCAGCACGCCGCTACCTTCACCACGGACATTCCTACGCGGCTCGAAGGTCTCCAGCGAGAGCTCGACGGCAACCAGAAGCGGATGGCGGGTGTGTTGTTCAGCCGCTCATCCGGGGGACGGGTGGCAAGCCTGCATGCACTCAACCACTCGGTGCGAGCCGTGGTGTGCCTCGGCTATCCGTTCAAAAGGCCCAAACAGGCTCCCGAGCCAGCTCGCTATGAGCATCTGCGCGACATCACAGTGCCGACCCTCATCCTTCAGGGACAAACGGACGCCTACAGCACGTTCGAACAGGCCAGGGCCTACCCGGTCTCCAGCTCGGTCACCATCCTACCGGTCGAGACGGATCACGAATTCCAGCTCAGCCCGGAAGAATGGGATGCGGTTGCCGCGGAGATTCGCCGCTTTCTGCTCGAAATCTGACACTACCTCAGAAGAAGCCCATCAGGCCGAGCGGCACAGGACGCCGCCCGTCATCGGCGCTTTGACACCGGTCGTGCCGGGTAAAGTCAGTGGCAACCGCTTGAGCGAGCGCACGGCGAGATAGGCCCAGGCCTCGGCCTCCGTCGCATCGCCATCGAAGCCGGCCTGCTCGGCGGTCAGGACGGTCGCGCCGCTGCGCGCGGCAATTTCCCTCAAATCGCCCATGATCGTGCGATTGAGCCGCCCGCCGCCACAGATGACGAAGGTCTGCGGCGCTTCGGGGAGGTGACCAGCCGAACGCAGGATCGCCGCAGCCGTCACATAGGCAAGTGTGCGTGCGCCGTCGTGCAGGCCCGCCTCGTCGGGCTGCGGCGGACGAAAGTCGTTGCGGTCGAGCGAGCGGCGCTGGTCGGTGGTGAAGAACGGATGGTCGAGATAACGCTCGGCGAGCAGCATCAGAACGGATCCCTCCGAGGCGATCATGCCTCCCTGGTCGAAGGGCACGCCGGCATTGGCCTCCACCCACTGATCGATCAGTGCGTTGCCCGGACCGCTGTCAAAGGCGAGAATCTCGCCGTCGGATCCGACAAAGGTCAGGTTGGAAATGCCGCCGATATTGACGAAGCACACGGGCCGCGGAACCTTGAGCGAGGCGGCAAGCGCCGCGTGATAGACCGGAACCAGCGGCGCGCCCTGCCCGCCATGCGCCATGTCGTTGGCGCGCATGTCGTAGACCACATCGATCCCGGTCTCGCGCGCCAGGAGCGCGCCGTCGCCGATCTGCACCGTGAGGGCCTGCTCGGGACGATGCAAAACTGTCTGGCCGTGAAAGCCGATGACGTCGATGGTGTCTGCCGCAATCGTGTGGGCGGCGAGGAAATCCTTGACGGCCCCGGCGTGGCGCAGGGTGAGTTCCCGCTCCAGATCGGCCAACGAATGCGGACGCTGGCGGCGCTCGGTGAGCGACCTTGCATCCACGAGCCCTTGCTTCAGCCGCTCGCGGAAGGCAGCGTCGTAGGGCACGGCCAGAAACGGTCCGCGCTCGACGATCCCCTCGCCGTCCGTCGTCAGCAGGGCGACATCGATCCCGTCCATGGACGTGCCGCTCATCAGCCCGATCGCCCGCATCCTGTCGCCCACAGCTTCTCTCCGTCGATTCGAATGAATGCCATCAGCGTTATTCATGGCTGAAACGGGTGCACAATTCAAAAAACAATGCTAAAGCGCCGGCGTTTTCCCGTTCATCATGCAGAAAGCCTCAAAGGTCATGACGAAGTTCAAGTCCGATTTCCTCCGCACCATGCAAGAGCGCGGCTTCATTCATCAGATTTCCGATGAAAGCGGCCTCGACGACCTGCTCGCCAAGGAAAGCGTGACGGCCTATATCGGCTTTGATCCGACCGCGCCGTCGCTGCATGCCGGCGGGCTTATCCAGATCATGATGCTGCACTGGTTCCAGGCAACCGGCCACCGGCCGATCTCGCTGATGGGCGGCGGCACCGGCATGGTCGGCGACCCGTCCTTCAAGGAAGAGGCCCGCCAGCTAATGACCGTCGACACCATCGAGAGCAACATCGCCTCGATCAAGCGCGTCTTTGCCAACTACCTGAATTACGACCAGGGCCCGCAGGGCGGCGCACTGATGATCAACAATGCCGAATGGCTGCGGTCGCTGAACTACCTCGAATTCCTGCGCGATGTCGGCCGCCACTTCTCGGTCAACCGCATGCTGTCCTTCGACAGCGTCAAGACGCGCCTCGACCGCGAGCAGTCGCTCTCCTTCCTCGAATTCAACTACATGATCCTGCAGGCCTACGACTTCGTTGAGCTGGCCCGGCGCTACGACTGCCGGCTGCAGATGGGCGGCTCCGACCAGTGGGGCAATATCATCAACGGCATCGACCTCGGTCATCGCATGGGAACCCAGCAGCTCTATGCCCTGACCTCGCCGCTCCTGACCACGTCGTCCGGCGCCAAGATGGGCAAGTCCGTGAACGGCGCCGTCTGGCTCAACCCGGACATGCTCTCGGCCTATGACTTCTGGCAATACTGGCGCAATACCGAGGATGCCGACGTCGCACGGTTCCTGAAGCTCTACACCACATTGCCGATGGCCGAGATCGAACGCCTGGCCGCGCTTGGCGGCGCCGAAATCAACGAGGTCAAGAAGATCCTGGCAACCGAGATCACCGCCATGCTGCACGGCCGCGAAGCCGCCGAACAGGCGGCCGAGACGGCGCGCAAGACCTTCGAAGAGGGCGGCCTGTCGGAGAACCTGCCATCGATCGAAGTGCCGACAGCAGAACTGAATGCCGGGATCGGCCTTCTGTCGCTGATCGTGCGCGCCGGGCTTGCCGCGTCGAACGGCGAGGCCCGTCGCCACATTCAGGGCGGCGCCGTGAAGATCAACGATGCGGCCGTCAGCGACGAACGCATGGCCGTCGGCACCGGACAAATGACCGCCGACGGCGTCATCAAGCTGTCGCTCGGCAAGAAGAAGCACATTCTGGTTCGCGCCATCTGAACGATCATCGGCCGGGCCTTCGCGCCCGGCCGGCCCACCTTTCGGGCGCAGCGAAGGCCCCTCCGGCCCATCCCGCATAAAAAACTCCTCCTTCCGAAAAAAATATTTTTCTCCCGCTCTTGCGAGTTCGTCACGTCCGGGCCGTCTTGCCGTTGGCGGACCGCCGCGCGGCAGGTGCAGCTTGACCCCGGACGCTGCCGGCAGTGGCCCAACAGCAAACGCAACAGCGCCTGAAGCGGCAGTCAATCGACGTCGGTATCTTCCAATTATTTCCGCAAGATAGCGACTGTTTGCGCGGCATCCGCCAATGCATCCGGAGCGCTATCCGTTAAAATTAGAGGCAAATACGCGACAGATTCAAATCAAATACAAATCCAATTTTATACTTGTTTTATTCTTGTTTTTATCAAGCTTTACTCGACTTAAGATCTGTTTTTACTTCCGTATTTTGCGAGCAATCAAAACATCCATGCCATTGTCTTCCCAACACGGGGAGACAACCAATGACAAAAACAAGAACTCTGGGAATTGGACTCTTGACCATCGCAATGACCGGCGCGCTGACGCTTCCGGCGATGGCAGTACCGGCAAACATGCGCGTCGTCGGCAAGGCAAATCCGCCGATCGGCCACTACGAATTCTGCAAGACCTATGGCGCCGAATGCGTCGCCGATGGCGGAGATGCCGGCCCGGCCGTGCTGACCGAGACCAACTGGAAGACGCTGCTCGACGTGAACTACACCGTCAACAGCTCGATTACGCCGCTCACCGACCAGGACATTTATGGCGTCGAGGAACGCTGGGCCTATCCGCGGACCGTCGGCGACTGCGAGGACTTCGCGCTCCTGAAGCGCAAGATGTTGATCGATCGCGGCTTTGCGCCGTCCGATCTGCTGCTGACGGTAGTGCTTCAGCCCAATGGCGAGGGCCATGCGGTGCTGACCGTGCGCACGGACCACGGCGACTTCATCCTCGACAACATGCGCAACAAGGTCATGCTGTGGTCGGAGACCGAGTACACCTACCTCAAGCGCCAGTCGTCCGACGATCCGGGACGCTGGGTGAAGCTGCAGGACGGCCGCGCCACTGCCGTGGGTAGCGTCAACACCAACTGATCCGCTGCAGCCTCGACAGAGGCGGCAGTTCATGAGCCCCTGGCCCGGTCCGTCCCCCGCAGACCCCGTCCCCCGACCGGAGCCAAATGAGCCGGTCCCGTTCATCGGGACCGGCTCTCTTTTTTCACGCCCCCTCCCGGATACGCTGCGGGCTTCCGGCCAAGCTCGGCGAAGCTTAACGTCACATTAACCATAATCGCCAAAGCTCGGTCTCGCGTGTCGACGGATTCGCGCCAGCCTTCAGGCCTGCGTGCGCGTTGTTCCGCTTGCGAGGGGGGCCGGATCATGCAGAGCACGAAGATTGCAGCGGACCAGGCGGAGCACACGCCTCTCCTCTCCAACCGCTTCGTCTTCGTCCTGACGTCCGTGGTTGCTGTCCTCGCCCTGCTGTCGATCGTCATCAGCCTGTTCGGCCACCGGTTCGGCGAACGGTGGGCCCTTTCGGGCCACAGCGACAGCACCGAAATCCTCGACATCTCCATCGGCCTCGACCGGCTGCAACTGGCGTCCAACACCATCCGCTTCGAGGAACAGCGCAAGAGCGGCCCTTCGGAACGGGTCGACATCTATCTCCTGTGGCCGGAAATGACCGGCTACAGCCGCGACGCCCGCCGCCGCTTCGATGACCTCACGCAGGCCAATGGACTGATCTTCCTGCAGCTTTCGCAAAGCACCATGTCGCGCGACATGTCGGGGCGTATCGGACCGATCTATTCCGGCCTGTTCGACGGCGCGCCAGAGGCCGGCCCCTTTGGCCTGACACAACATCGATTCCGCGCCGGGACAGGCTATGACGGGGAGATCCTTCTCACCGCTCCCCGCGCCGGCAGGCCGGACTATGCGGTACGCTGCATCCTTCCGGCGCCAGGCACGGCACCCAGCGGCGGCGACTGCCAGCGCGACATCCATGTCGGGCGCGACCTCACCGTCCTCTACCGGTTTTCAAGCGCGCTGCTCAATGACTGGCAGCAAATCGACGCGGCCGTCGAGGCGTATGTCGGAGCGCGAATCCTTGCGGCCCCGGCCGCCGCAAAACTTCAAAAGCGCGCCAATCCGGCAAGGAATGATTCATTATAAACCTCTTGGTAAGGCTGTTTCCGTACTGTCGTTCGAAGTGGTCGCGTGGGGGTGCGCCCGATCCGAAATTACAGCATGTGAAGAGTTCTGCGGTGAATAATACAATCCGACGCCTTAACCTCGCCTCCCAGATGCGCAAGCTTGCCATTGCCGCCGTGGTGCTGGTGACCGCTCTTGGAATGAATGTTTCGATGGCCGCGGCCGCGCCAACCTATGGCGGCATCGTCGTCGACGCCAAGACCGGCAAGGTCCTTTACAGCGAAAATGCCGACAGCCTGCGCTATCCGGCGTCGCTCACCAAGATGATGACGCTGTATCTGACCTTCGAGGCCCTTGAGGCCGGCCGCATTCGGCTGAACGACAAGGTGCCGGTCTCGGCCAATGCCGCCAAGGAGCCGCCCTCCAAGCTCGGCGTCGGCGCCGGCCGCTCCGTGACCGTCGAGCAGGCTATCCTCGCCCTCGTCACCCGTTCGGCCAATGACATCGCCACCGCACTCGGCGAGTTTCTCGGCGGTTCGGAACAGCGCTTTGCCCAGATGATGACGGCCAAGGCCCGCAGCCTCGGCATGACCAAGACCACCTATCGCAATGCCCACGGCCTGCCCAACACCGCGCAGATGACCACGGCACGCGACCAGGCCCGGCTCGGCATCGCGCTTCGCCAGCATTTTCCGCAGTACTACGGCTATTTCTCCACCCGCAGCTTCAAGTTCGGCAAGCAGACGATCGGCAACCACAACCGCCTGCTCGGCGTCGTGCGTGGCGTTGACGGCATCAAGACCGGATTTACCCGCGCCGCCGGCTTCAATCTCGTGACCTCTGCCCAGGCTGACGGCCGCTCGATCGTCGGCGTCGTGATGGGGGCGCCGTCGGGCGCCAACCGCAATGCCCGGATGACCAAGCTCGTGCAGACCTATCTGCCGAAGGCATCGCGTTCCGGCGGCGGTGATCTGATTGCCAAGATGAACACGTCGGTTGCGCCCGTCGTCGCCCAGCCGTCCGACGAGGCTCCTGTCGTCGCCTATGGCGCGCCGTCGCTGCCCTCGACCGGCCCGTTGCCGGAAACGCGCTACGAACCGGCCGTTGCATCGGCCTATGCCGCGCCAGCCAATGACAATGCCGCAACCGCGGCACTGGATGCGGCGCGCGCGACCGCTCCGCGCGCGCTTGAGGCCGCCGTTCCGGTGCCGCAGCCTGCGCCTGCCTATATGCCCGACAGCCAGACCTCGGTTGCGCCGGCCGATGCGCCCGTCGTCGAGCAGGCCAAGGCGGCAGCCGTCGAAATCGATGAAACCACAACGGCCTCGACCCAGCCCGTCTCCGGTTGGGTGATCCAGATCGGTACGTCGCCGGACCGCGATCAGGCCATGTCGCTTCTGCGCAAGGCGCAGGACAAGGGCGGAAAGGTATTGCGTTCCGCCACCCCCTTTGCCGTCGCCTACAACACCGGCTCGGCTCAGGTATACCGCGCCCGCTTCGGCGGCTTCGACGACCAGAAGACGGCCGTCAATGCCTGCAAGGCGCTCAAGAAGAAGGGAATCGGCTGCTGGGCTGCCGCTCAGTAAGGCCGGCTCCTCACCTCGAAAATCTGTATCGCGTACGAGGTAGACGAATGGCATCGAACGAAAGACATTTCGAAGTCGCCCCGACCCAGGACAATGGCGGCAAGGACGGTCGCTACAGCCTGCACCCGCTGCATGAGGCGGCCTTCCGCCTGGCGGATCTCGGGCTCAGCCGCAAGCGTGGCTCGCGCACCAAGGATCTGATCGGCCTGCTGCTCTGCCACGGCGCCCGTGCCTGGCGCTATTCGCAGCCGGAGGCCAACATCCATCTGCACGTCTCCTCGCATGGCGGCCGCTATCCGGTCATGCTGCGCCTGCGCTGACTTACCCCTGCCCATTTGAGGAGACCGCCATGCCGCTCTATTCGCTTGGCAATCTTGTACCCAAGACGCCTGCCGACGACCGCTACTGGGTCGCACCCGACGCCCATGTGATCGGCCAGGTGGACATCGGCGAGGATGTCGGTATCTGGTTCGGCGCGGTCCTTCGCGGCGACAATGAGCCGATCGTGATCGGCGAGCGGACCAATATCCAGGAAGGCGTGATGATCCATACCGATCCACGCTTTCCCGTCACCATCGGCAAGGGCTGCACGATCGGCCACCACGCCATCGTGCACGGCTGCACGATCGGCGACAATTCTCTGGTCGGCATGGGCGCGACCATCCTCAACGGCGCCAAGATCGGCAATAACTGCCTGATCGGTGCCAATGCGCTGATCACCGAAGGCAAGGAATTTCCGGGCAATTCTCTGATCGTCGGCTCGCCCGCCCGCGTCGTTCGCACGCTCGACGAGGCAGCCGCGGCCGGGCTCCAGCTTTCGGCGGAGAGCTATGTCCGCAACTGGCAGCGCTTCGCGCGCGACCTCAAGCAGATCTGATCACACGACCTGCGGCCAGACCGGTACCGCTCCTCAGGCGCAGTTTGCGCAAAGACCGCGGATCTCGATCGTCGTCTTCTCGGCCTTGAACTGGCGTGCCTTGGCCCAGTCCGACAGACGATGATCGATCGTGTGATCGTGGAATTCCTCGACATGTCCGCATTTGTGGCAGATGGCGAAGGCGACGGTGCCGTGTGCGCAGCAGTCGCTCTGCGGATGGGCGCAAGCGACGAAGGCATTGATACTCTCCAGCCGGTGCACGAGGCCGAACTCGACCAGCTTGTCGAGCGCGCGATAGACCTGCAGCGGCGCGCGAAAGCCCTTGTCGCGCAGATGGTCAAGAATGCCATAGGCAGACAGCGGCGCCGCCGAGGCCGACAGCGCATCGAAGACGAGAGCCTGGTTCTTGGTCAGCTGAGGTTGGTGCATGTCACCCTCGCATTTCTTTTTCGTCCCGCCGCCGGCTCGGCGTCGGCAGGAGACTAAACAGGAACAACAGCAGCGCCGCAACCACGATCGACGGACCGGACGGCGTGTCATAGGTCAGCGATCCAAACAGGCCGATCACCACCGCGACCGCGCCGATCAGCGAGGCCAGCACGGCCATGACCTCAGGCGTTGCGGAAAAGCGACGGGCAGCCGCGGCCGGAATGATCAGCAGCGAGGTGATCAGCATAATGCCGACGATCTTCATGGCAATGGCGATCACCAGCGCCATCAGCAGCATGAAGGCAAGCCGCGCCCGCTCGGGATGAAGCCCTTCCGCCTCCGCCAGCTCGGCATTGACGGTCGCCGCCAGCAGTGGGCGCCAGAGAATGGCGATCAAGGCGACAACGAGCGCCCCGCCACCCCAGATGACCGCGATATCCGTGGTCGTCACAGCCAGGATGTCACCAAACAGGAAGGCGATGAGGTCGATGCGGACCCAGGACATGAAGGCGACGAGGACGAGGCCGATGGCGAGCGTCGAATGGCTGAGAATGCCAAGCAGCGCATCCGCCGACAGCGCCTGGCGCTTCTGCAGCACCAGGAGCACGAGCGAGACGATGGCTGCCACCAGAAAGACGCTGACCATCAGGTTGAGCGAGAAAAGCAGCGACAGCGCCACGCCAAGCAGGGCGGAATGGGCCATGGTGTCGCCGAAATAGGCCATGCGGCGCCAGATGACGAAACAGCCGAGCGGGCCGGTGGTCAGCGCCAGCCCGACGCCGGCGAGAATGGCCCGCAGGAAGAAGTCGTCAAACATCGCGCACCTCCTTGGTGGGCGTCGTCACCCCCGTCCCTCGCCCTGCGGCTGACCGAGGATCATGGTCCTCATGGCTGTGAGCGTGGTCGTCATGGGCAGCGTGAACGTGTGCGTGTCCATGGTCTTCGCCACCGCCGGCATGCTTGTGCGCATGATCGTGGCCGGCTTGCGCGTCAGAGGCATGGCTGTGGGCATGGGAATGGGCATGGCCGGCCGAGACCTTGTCGCGGTGATGATGACCGTCATCGGGATGGCAGTGGTCGGTGATCGTGCCGTCGCCGTGGCGCACGCGGCCGTCCGGCAGGTGCGTATGGTCGTGATCATGGCTGTAGACTGCAAGGGTGCGCCCGGCCGTCGCGCCGAACAGGCGCATATATTCCGGGCTGCGGCTGACGGCGGCCGGCGTGCCGCGGCAGCAGACATGGCCGTTGAGACAGATGACGGTGTCGGTCTCCGCCATGACCACATGCAGGTCATGCGAAATCAGAAGGATGCCGCAGCCGGTCGCATTGCGGATCGAGGTGATCAGGTCATAGAGCGCGATCTCGCCGGAGAAGTCGACGCCCTGCACCGGTTCGTCGAGAACCAGAAGGTCGGGCTTGCGGGCAATGGCGCGGGCGAGCAGCGCGCGCTGGAACTCGCCGCCCGACAGATGCTGCACTTCGGCGCCGGCAAGATGGCCGATGCCGACCGATTCGAGCGCGGCGGCAATCTCCTCGTTCGTCAGCCTGACCGTCAGCGTCATCAGGCGCTTGACCGTCAGCGGCATAGTCCAGTCGACGCTGAGCTTCTGCGGCACATAGCCGACCCGGAAGCCGGGCTGGCGCACCACGTTGCCCTCGTCCGGATTGAGCACGCCGATCGCCATCTTGGCGCTCGTCGACTTGCCGGAGCCGTTCGGGCCGATCAGGGTCACGATCTCGCCGCGACGGACGGAAAAATCGACGCCGCGGACCAGCCAGCGGCCATTGCGCCTTATGCCGGCATTGGAAAGCGTGACGAGCGCAGGTTCAGTCATCGATATCATGCGGTCAGTCCGACCCGGAAATTTGCTGTTGCGTGATCCTATGGCACACGTTATAGCATTACGCAATCAATGTAATTTTATTACATTACAAACGTAAGATGGAGTTGTTCCCATGACCTTGTCCCGGCTCGGCCTCGCCGCCTCGACCGCCGCCCTCTTCCTCGCGCCCACCATGGCGCTTGCCGCCCCGCAGGTCGTCGTCTCGATCAAACCGGTCCACTCGCTGGTCGCGGCGATCATGAAGGGCGTCGGCGAGCCGGCGCTGATCGTCGAGGGCGCCGCCTCCCCGCATACCTATAGCCTCAAGCCATCGAACGCGCGGGCGCTCGAAAATGCCAACCTCGTCTTCTGGGTCGGCCACGGCCTCGAAGCCTTCCTGGACAAGCCCCTGGAGGCCCTGGCGGGCAAGGCAACGGTGGTCGAGCTGGAAGACGTCCCGGGCCTCGTTCGCCTGCCCTTCCGTGAAGGCGGCGCCTTCGAAGCCCATGACCATGGCCACGAGGGCGAAGCCGGGCATGACGAGCACGCGGCCCATGACGACCACGCCGACGAACAGCATGCAGCAGACGGACATGCGGCCGAGGAGCATGCGGGCGAAGAGCATGCCGGGGAGGCACATGACCACGACCATGAGCATGAGCATGAGCATGGCGGTATCGACATGCACCTGTGGCTCGACCCGATGAACGCCAAGGCCATGGCCGCCGCGATCGAAAGCGCGCTCGTCACCGCCGACCCGGAAAACGCCGAGCGCTACAAGGCCAATGGCGCGGCGCTCGCGGCCGAGATCGACGCCCTCGACAAGGAGATCGCCGCAACCGTCCAGCCGGTGGCGGACAAGCCCTTCATCGTCTTCCACGACGCCTATCAGTATTTCGAACACCGCTACAAGGTGCGGGTCGCCGGCTCGATCACGGTCAGCCCGGAGACGATGCCGGGCGCCGAGCGCGTCGCCGAGATCCACGGCAAGGTCAAGGAACTGGGCGCGGCCTGCGTCTTTGCCGAACCGCAGTTCGAGCCCAAGCTCGTCTCCGTGGTCACCGAGGGCACCGATGCCAAGGCCGGTACGCTGGATCCGGAAGGCGGCGCGCTTGAGGCCGGCCCCGGCCTCTATCCGGAACTGATGCGCAATCTCGCCAATTCGCTGAAGGAATGCCTGTCGCGGTCCTGACGATCCCGGCATCTGCGGCGGGCTTTCGGGCCCGCCTTTTTCAGCTCAATCGATGTAATAGTATTACAAAAACAGAAAGGTTTGTTCCATGGACAAGCTTCCCGTAACCGTGCTCTCCGGTTTCCTCGGTGCCGGCAAGACCACGCTCCTCAATCACGTCCTGTCCAACCGCAGCGGGTTGAAGGTCGCCGTCATCGTCAACGACATGAGCGAGGTCAACATTGACGCAGCGCTGGTGCGCGGCGGTGAAGCGGCTCTGTCGCGCACCGACGAACAGCTGGTCGAGATGAGCAATGGCTGCATCTGCTGCACCTTGCGCGACGATCTTCTGAAGGGCGTGCGCGACCTCGCCGCGCAGAACCGTTTCGATTACCTGCTGATCGAAGCGACCGGGATTGCCGAGCCGCTGCCGATCGCCACGACCTTCGACTTCCGCGACGAGGACGGCTTCAGCCTGTCCGACATTGCCCGTCTCGACACCATGGTGACCGTGGTCGATGCGGCCAACCTGCTCGCCGACTATTCGTCGACAGACTTCCTGTCCGATCGCGGCGAAACCGCCGGCGACGGCGACAACCGCACGCTGGTCGATCTTCTGGTCGAGCAGATCGAGTTCGCCGATGTCATCGTGCTCAACAAGATCGGCACGGCAACCGCGGATCAGCGCGAGGCGGCGCGCAAGATCATCACCGGCCTCAATCCCGATGCGCGGCTGATCGAGGTCGATTTCGGCAAGGTCGAGCCACGCGACATCCTCGGCACCGGCCTGTTCGACATCGAGAAGGCGGAGACCCACCCGCTGTGGTTCAAGGAGCTCCACGGCTTCAAGGACCACGTACCCGAAACCGAGGAGTATGGCATCCGGTCCTTCGTCTATCGCGCGCGCCAGCCCTTCGACCCGAGAAAGCTTCAGGCCTTCATCGGCCGCACCTGGCCCGGCGTCATTCGCGCCAAGGGCTTCTTCTGGCTTGCCACCCGTCCCAGCCATGTCGGCGAGCTCAGCCAGGCGGGTGCCATCGTGCGGACCGGCCGCATGGGGCTCTGGTGGTCCGCCGTTCCTCGGCAGCGCTGGCCGGACGATCCCGGCTTCCACCGGGCGATTGCGCCCTATCTCGATCCCGTCTGGGGCGACCGCCGGCAGGAAATCGTCCGTCTCCAGCACCGAGCTGATCCGGTCGGCAA
>DAIMJJ010000112.1:0-13511 GCA_036722275.1 Rhizobium sp.
GCAGCGCCTCGGGCTTCAGCACCGGGCAGAGCTGCTGGAAGATCTTGCGCTTGATCGTCTCGTCTTCCGTCGCGGCCTCGATCACCAGATCCATCGGCGCCAGATCGTTGATGTCGGCGCTGCCGGAAATGCGCGAAAGCGCCGCCTTGCGGTCTTCGTCGGAGAGCTTGCCGTTGGTCACCTGGCGCGCGAGGTTGCCGTTGATGGTGGCGAGCCCTGCCTCGATACGGTCCTTGGAGAGATCGTAGAGCGTGACCTTGTAGCCGGCGAGCGCCGAGACATGGGCAATTCCGCAGCCCATCTGGCCGGCCCCCACGACACCTACATTGCCAATACCCGTCGTCATCGCTCTCTCCTCACCACGATCATCGCCTTTTAACAGAAAATGCCGGACCGACGATAGTCGGCCCGGCAAATTGATAGACCCCTACGGGCCGTATTTCCAGTTCTTTCGCAGTTGCGAAAGAGGTTGGCTCAGAGCGCCTTTTCCAGTTCCGGCAGGGCCTCGAACAGATCGGCGACGAGGCCGTAGTCGGCGACCTGGAAGATCGGTGCCTCTTCGTCCTTGTTGATCGCAACGATGACCTTCGAGTCCTTCATGCCGGCGAGATGCTGGATGGCGCCGGAGATGCCGCAGGCGATGTAGAGCTGCGGGGCGACCACCTTGCCGGTTTGGCCGACCTGCCAGTCGTTCGGGGCGTAGCCGGCGTCGACGGCCGCGCGCGATGCGCCGACGGCGGCACCGAGCTTGTCGGCAACCGGCAGGATGACCTCGTTGAACTTCTCCGACGAGCCGAGTGCGCGGCCGCCCGAGATGATGATCTTGGCCGAGGTCAGTTCCGGACGATCCGAGGTCGACAAAGCGTCGTTGACGAAGGTCGAAACGCCCGGATTGGCTGCTGCCGCGATCGTTTCGACGGCGGCCGAGCCACCTTCGCCGGCGGCGGCGAACGAGGCGGTACGCACCGTGATGACCTTCTTGGCGTCGGTCGACTGCACGGTCTGGATCGCATTGCCGGCATAGATCGGGCGCTTGAAGGTATCGGCCGAGACAACCTCGATGATTTCCGAAACCTGCATGACGTCGAGCAGGGCGGCGACGCGCGGCATGACGTTCTTGGCCGACGAGGTCGCGGCGGCGATCAGCGTGTCGTAGGAACCGGCGAGGCCAACGATCAGCGCGGCCAGCGGTTCTGCGAGGTTGTTGGCAAGGCTCGCGTCGTCGGCGAGCAGTACCTTCGAGACGCCTGCAAGCTTTGCGGCGGCGTCGGCAGCTGCCTTGGCGCCCGAGCCGGCGACCAGCACGTGAACGTCGCCGCCGATCTGGGTGGCAGCCGTCAGAGCCTTGGCGGTCTGGTCGGACAGGGTTGCGTTGTCGTGTTCTGCCAGAAGAAGAATGGCCATGTCTTTATGTCTCCTATCCCGGTCCGATTAAAGCACGCCGGCTTCGTTCTTCAGCTTGTCGACCAGCTCGGCGACAGACTTGACCTTGACGCCGGCCTTGCGGCCGCCCGGCTCTTCGGTCTTGAGCACCTTCAGGCGTGCAGCGGTGTCGACGCCGAAGTCGGCAGGCGTCTTCTTGTCGAGCGGCTTCTTCTTGGCCTTCATGATGTTCGGCAGCGAAGCATAGCGCGGCTCGTTGAGGCGCAGGTCGGTGGTGACGACTGCCGGCAGCTTGACTTCGATGGTCTGCAGGCCGCCATCGACTTCGCGGGTCACGGTCGCCTTGTCGGCACCGAGTTCGACCTTCGAGGCGAAGGTGGCCTGGCCCCAGCCGAGCAGCGCCGAAAGCATCTGGCCCGTCTGGTTCGAATCGTCGTCGATCGCCTGCTTGCCGGTGATGACGAGGCCCGGCTGTTCGGCGTCGATCACGCCCTTCAGCAGCTTGGCGACGGCGAGCGGCTCGACGGCGTCGTCGGTCTCGACCAGCACGGCGCGGTCGGCGCCCATGGCAAGCGCGGTGCGCAGGGTTTCCTCAGCCTTGGCCGGGCCGATCGAAACAACGACGACCTCTTCCGCCTTGCCGGCTTCCTTCAGCCGCAGCGCTTCTTCGACAGCGATTTCGTCGAACGGGTTCATCGACATCTTGACGTTGGCCAGCTCGACGCCGGTCCCGTCGGCCTTCACGCGGATCTTGACGTTGTAGTCCACGACCCGCTTAACGGTCACGAGTATTTTCATGGGTTCCTTCCTTCACTGCTCCCGCCGGAAAATGCGCTTAGATGCTGTCCGCCGATTGTCGAATGGCGACATCGATACGCATTTTTCGCCCAAATACAACGCTCCTGCGAAGGGCGTCTCGCTTTTGCCGAAGGAATAATTGACGCTTACGTGCGCGTCAACATTTGCGCGATGCAAAATCGGTCAGCGTCCCCAGCGCACCTGTCGTTTGGCCGGCTCGGCCGTCGGCAGCGCAACCCGTGGCGGCGGCTGCAATTCATGCTGGACGGCCTTCGGGGTGACGATGGTGCGGTCGAACAGCGGTACGCCGCGCCGGCGCAGGACGATCACAAGCAAAGTTCCTGCAAGAATGCCGCCGACATGGGCGCCCCAGGACACCGTGCCTTCACCATCCGCCAGCAACATAAAGAACTGCTGGCCGATCCAGAACAACAGCGGCACGAAGGCCGGCAGCGGCAGCGGAAAGCGGAACAGCACGAGCACCCAGATGCGCACCTTCGGATGCAGCATCAGATAGGCGGCGACGACACCGGAGACGGCCCCCGAGGCGCCGATCAGCGGCGCCTGCGATTGCGGCGCGACCAGCGCGTGAAAAAGGGCGCCGGCGGCCGCGCAGGCGAGATAGAAGATCAGGAAGCGAAAGTGCCCCAGCGCATCCTCGACATTGTCGCCGAACACCCAGAGGAAGATCATGTTCGAGCCGAGATGCATGAGGTCGACATGCAGGAAGGCATAGGTGATGTAGGTCGCATCCGTCGGCACCAGGACCAGCGACGGATCGAGCACGGCCCCGTCAAAGGCGACGGCCGGAATGAAGCCGAGCCCAAAGACGCGGGCCTCCGCCACCGTCTCGGGCGCCAGAAGCACGGTGACGGCAAAGGTCAGCACATTCGCCAGGATCAGACCGAACGTCACATATTGGCGCCGGATGTGCTTGAGGGCGTTGCGGTCGTGCAGCGGAATGAACACCTGGCGCCCCCTGGCTCTGCCGTCGTCTACCTGTTCTTTCCCGGGACCCAGAGGATGTCGGCCTTGCCGCCGTCATTGGCGTAGCGGGCGGCGACAAACAGGAAGTCGGACAGACGGTTGATGTATTTGAGCGCCGGCTCGTCGATCTTTTCGCCTTCGAAGCGCGAGAGCTCGACCATGATGCGCTCGGCGCGCCGCGCGATCGTGCGGGCGAGATGCAGGTAGGCTGCGGCCGGCGAGCCGCCGGGCAGGATGAAGGACTTGAGCGGATCGAGATCGGCGTTCAGCTGGTCGATCTCGCCTTCGATCCTGACCACCTGCGCCTCGATCACCCGCAGCGGCTCATAGGACAATTGCTCGCCGGTTTCGGGGGCCGCAAGGTCAGCGCCGAGGTCAAACAGGTCGTTCTGGATGCGCATCAGCATGGCGTCGAGTTCCGGCATGCCGGCGGTGTGCAGTCTTGCGACGCCGATCGCCGAATTGGTCTCGTCGATCGTGCCATAGGCATCGACGCGCAGGTCGTGCTTGAGCCGGCGCGGACCGGTGACCAGCGCAGTGGTGCCGTCGTCACCGGTGCGCGTATAGATCTTGTTCAGCCGAACCATCGTCGTTTTCTCCTATCGACCGCCGCCCGTCAGCCATAGCGTCAGCATGATCAGGACAATCGCCACCGCCTGCAGCAGGATGCGCATCTGCATCAGCTTGTTGGATGTGTTGCCGCTGCCGCCCTTGAGCATGTTGAACAGGCCCCTGACGAGGACCAGGACGACAAGGCCCATGACGATCAGGCTGAGAACAGTGGTAAAGGTGGACATGTGTCTATGCTTGCTTTCAAAATCGGCGTTCAATCCAGCTTACGCATCAGCCGGTAGAAAAGATCAGCGGGCAGGAGACGTTTTAGCAGGAGGCCGCGCCGGGCCGGTACGGTCACGGGATAATGTGGGCGGGGCCGGGTGGCGGTCAAGGCGTGTTTCAGCACTTTGTAGACGGCATCGGGGCCAAGCTTGTAGCGATTGATCGGCCCCTTGCCGCCGAGCCGCGCCAACTGCCGCTTGTATTCCGTCGCATGCGCCGAGCCTTCGATGTCGACATTCTCCTCGATCATCTTCAGCGCGTTGGCGGTGAAGCGGCTTTCGATCGGTCCCGGCTCGATCAGGCTGACATGGATGCCGGAGCCTTCGAGTTCCATTCTCAGTGTCACCGATAGGCCCTCGAGGGCATATTTCGAGGCGGTGTAGGCGCCGCGATAGCGATAGGGCAGGAGGCCGAGGATGGACGAGCATTGGACGATGCGTCCCTCGCCGTGGGCCCGCATCAACGGGATCATCCGCCGTGTCAGCGCATGCCAGCCGAAGAAATTGGCCTCGAACTGCCGGCGAAGCACGTCGGTCGACAGATCCTCGATCGCGCCCGGCTGACCGTAGGCGCCGTTGTTGAACAGGGCGTCGATCTGCCCGCCCGTGCGCCTCGCGACTTCGTCGACAAGCGCTACAATGCTGTCCTCGTCGGCATAGTCCATCAGCAGAGCCTCGATGCCCGCAGCTTCGAGGGGGGCGAGATCCTCGGCCTTGCGCACGGTCGCAAAGACCCGCCATCCGTCTTCTGCAAGCGCACGGGCGCAAAAGGCGCCGATGCCGGAAGAGCAGCCGGTGACGATGATGGTGCGGCGTTCACGCATCGAATGTTCCCTGTACAAACCGTTTCGGTTTCCCATATTCGTGGGCGAGTGACAATCGGCCAGACCATTTCGGGGGCCCGCCGGATCAGGGAGATGGGATGCCGCAATTCCTGCGTATGCTCTACAAGGTCGGCTTCGACGCCCTCCATCACTTCACCGAGGATGACGGCTGGGCCATGGCGAGCCACGTGGCCCTGTCCGCCCTGCTGGCCGTCTTCCCATTCCTGATCTTCGGCACGGCGCTGGCCAGTTTTCTCGGCGCCGACAGCTTCGCCGAGACGGCCGTTCATCTGATCTTCGACACCTGGCCGGAGGCAATCGCCAAGCCTTTGTCGGACCAGGTGGTCGAGGTGCTGACCATTCCGCGTGGCGGCCTCTTGACCGTCTCGGTGCTGGCGGCGGCCTATTTCGCGTCCAATGGCGTCGAGGCCCTGCGCGCCTCGCTCAACCGTGCCTATCGCGTTCCCGAGACGCGGCCTTGGTACATCACCCGCCTCGTCAGCCTCGGCTTCGTCATCGGTGCCGTCATCGCGCTTGCCGCGATCAGCGCGCTGCTGGTCGCCGTCCCGGTCGCGCTTGCCTTTGCCGAGAAATGGTTTCCGCTGCTTGAGGATTTCCTGCTCACCATCGCCAACTGGCGCATCTATGGCACGCTCGCCGTGCTGATCGTCGGGCTTGTCGTCTTCCACCTCGGCCTGCCTGCCGGCCGTCGGCGACTGCGCGACGTCATTCCCGGCGTGCTTCTGACCCTGATCCTCTGGCTCGTCGGCGCCCTGATCTTTGCCTATTATCTGGCGAGCTTTGCCAATTATGCCGCGACCTATGCCGGCCTCGCCTCGATCATGGTCGTGCTCGTCTTCCTCTATATGGTCGGCGCGATCTTCATCATCGGGGCGGAGTTCAATGCGGCGCTCCTGAAGTTCGAGGTGTTCGGCCGCAAGGCCCGGGCCGTCGAACCGGTCCCGTCAAAGTCCGACCAGCCGGCGGATGTCGGCTGAGGTCAGGCCCTTTTCACGCAGCTCCGACAGGCCGCTGTCGCCCTCGCTCTTCGACAGCTTGCGACCGTCCGGCCCGAGCAGCAGCCGGTGATGGTGATAGACCGGCGGTGCAAGGCCGAGCAGGGTCTGCAGCAGCCGGTGCACCGAGGTCGCGTGAAAGAGGTCGAGGCCGCGCACCACATGGGTGACGCCCTGGGCGGCGTCGTCCACCGTCACCGACAGGTGATAGCTCGAGGGCGCATCCGAGCGCCACAACACGACATCCCCCCAGGCGGCGGGATTGGCTGGGATCGTTCCCCGCGCGCCGTCGCCGGTTTCCACCCAGCTGAGGTCCTGCCCTTCTCCGCATTCGGCGATCGCCCGGCCCATGTCCAGACGCAGGGCGTAGCGGGTGCCGCTGTCGATCCGGCGCCGCCGCTCGGCGTCGGAAAGTGTACGCTCGTCCGGCGGATAGAGCGGCGCGCCGTCCGGATCGCGTGGCCAGGGTTGGCTATGCGCCTCGGCTGCTGCAACGCGCGCCTTGACCTCGCCGCGGGTGAGAAAGGCCGGATAGACGAGGTCGCGGGCGATCAGCGTGTCGAGCGCCGCGCGGTAATCGTCGAAATGTTCCGACTGGCGCCGGACCGGTTTTTCCCAGGAGAGACCGAGCCAGGCGAGATCGGCATAGATCGACTGCTCGAATTCGGGTGTGCAGCGGGTGAGATCTATGTCTTCCATGCGCAGCAGCAGCCGGCCGTCGAGCTTCTCTGCCATATCGGCATTGAGCAGCGCAGACAGGGCATGGCCAAGATGCAGTCGGCCATTGGGGCTCGGGGCGAAGCGGAAGACGGGCTTTTGACGGGTGGTCGCAATCATGCTTCCATCTGCCATGAAATCCGGCATGCGGAAAAGGGCAGGACGCGCGCGACATGATCATTACCGGTTCGGCCGACGTCGCGTTCGGCCTCTCGCAGCTGATTGCCATCGATCCGCGACTTGCGCCGCTCGCCGATCGCCATGCCCCGCTACCGCTCAGGCTCGCCGAGCCCGGCTTTGCCGGCCTGGCCCATATCATCGTATCGCAGATGGTGTCTCGCGCCAGCGCCGAGGCGATCTGGTCGCGGATCACCGCGGCAACCGGCGGCCCGCCTGCCGCCGATGCCTATCTCGCGCTTTCCCCGGAGGTCGTGGCCGGCCTCGGCCTGTCGCGCGCCAAGGCATCGACCCTTGCGCTGGCCGCGCAGGCGGTGGCCGGAGGAAGGCTCGATCTGTCCGAGGTCGCCCGTCTCGATGCCCCTGAAGCGATCGCGACGCTGACGGCGCTGAAAGGCGTCGGCACATGGACGGCAGAAGTCTATCTGATGTTCTGCGGCGGCCATGCCGACATTTTTCCCGCCGGCGACGTGGCGCTGAGGGCTGCCGTCGGCGATGCCCTGGGCCACGAATTGCGCCCCGATATCCGGACCGTCGCGGAGATCGCCCAGGACTGGCGCCCCTGGCGGTCGGTCGCGGCACGGCTGTTCTGGGCGCACTACGCCGCCCGCACCGGCCGCGAGGCCGCCCCGTCTGCCGCGGTTCGGGGCGGATAGACACGGCATTGGTAAGGGGGCTTCACAAGGCTGTCACAACGGACCTAATATAAAACGACAGGTGCCGAATCGCTCAGGAGAATGCCTTGACGATTGCAGTCTCACCCCAGTCCTTGCCGGCACTCGTCCTGAATGCCGACTACAGGCCGCTGAGTTATTATCCCTTGTCGTTGTGGTCCTGGCAGGACGCGATCAAGGCGGTTTTCCTCGACCGTGTGAACATCATCGCCGAATACGACCATTCCGTCTGCTCGCCGAGCTTTTCCATGCGGCTGCCGAGCGTCGTCAGCCTGAAGACCTATGTCCAGCCGACCCGCAACCCGGCGTTCACCCGCTTCAACGTCTTCCTGCGCGACAAGTTCGAGTGCCAGTATTGCGGCTCGACCGAGGACCTGACCTTCGACCACGTGATTCCGCGCGCCCATGGCGGCGAGACCACCTGGGAAAATGTCGTGGCCGCGTGCTCGCCGTGCAATTTGCGCAAGGGCAGCAAGCTGCCGCGCCAGGCGCAGATGTTTCCCCACCAGAAGCCCTATCGGCCGACGGTGCAGGATCTGCACAACAATGGCCGGCTGTTTCCACCCAACCATCTGCATGAGAGCTGGGTCGACTATCTCTACTGGGATTCCGAGCTGCAGCCGTGAGGGCCGGCGGTCAGCCGCTTTCGTTCAGGCCTGACGCTTGCGAAAAACCGCCCACAGCGCGATCCCGGCCAGGGCCGCGCTCGTCAGCACGTTCCAACCGGCAAAGGAAAGCCCCAGCACCCGCAGCGTCGCCTCGGTGCAGGACGGCGCCTTGGTAGAATTCAGCGCGTCGAGCACATTGACCGGGGCCTCGCCGCCGGTCGCGCCGATGGTGCAACTGGCCGGGCCCTCCCAGAACTTCCATTCCACGCCGGCATGATAGGTTCCAAGGCCGATGCTGACGATCATCAGCACGGCGATCACACCGATCAGAACGCGGGTGACGATCGGCGGCAGCTTGAAGATCGCGGACAGAACCGCGAGCAGGCCAACCCCGACGCCGATGTAATAGGGGTTGCGCTGCATGAGGCAGAGCGCACAGGGAATGTAGCCGCCGATATGCTCGAAGCCGAGGGCCGATCCCACGACGACCGCCATGCTGAGGGTAAGGACAGCGGCGATCGCGGTGTCGGATTTTGTCAGGGAGGCGTTAAGGCTCATTGTTCGATCCCGTCAGAAGGCGAATTTCACCAGGTAGAAGCCACCCAGAAGCAGCAACATGAACAGGGTGAAAAGAAGGCTGAGATATTGTTCGATGAAGATGCGGATCGGCTCGCCATAGTGGCCAAGCAGCCAGGCGACGAGGAAGAAGCGCGCCGCACGACCGATAATGCTCACCACCGTGAAGATGACGAAGTTCAGGCCGGTCGCGCCGGAAAAGATGGTCAGCACCTTGTAGGGGAAGGGCGTGATCGCGGCAAACAGCACGCCCCAGCCGCCCCAAGTATTGTACCATTCGGCGATCTGGTTGAACGAGTTTTCCGCGCCGTAGAGCGCCAGGATCGGCTGGCCGATCAACTCGTAGAGGAACATGCCGATGGCATAGCCGAGGAAGGCGCCGAGCACCGATGCAACTGTGCAGATCAGCGCCAACCGGACCCACTGGGTCGGCTTGGCGATCACCATCGGGATCAAAAGGACGTCCGGGGGGATCGGAAAGAACGAGCTCTCGGCGAAGGAGACACCGAACAGAGCCTTCTCCGCGTGCCGCGTGGCCGCCAGAGACATGGTCCAATCATAAAGGCGACGCAGCATTCTCAAGTTCCTGGGGCTAAGGGTCGAGCGGTTTTATTCAAGCCCGCCTGGCCTGTAAATGCCCTGCCGTGTGGCGTATGAGCCCTCCGGTAAACATTCGCGTGAACAGCGGCACGCGAAAAAGGCGTTGACCGCCTCCGTTCGGTTCGTATAGTCCGGCGCTGTTCTACTGACGTATGACGCTTCTGTGCCCCATTGGCGGAACTGGTAGACGCGCTCGACTCAAAATCGAGTTCCGAAAGGAGTGCTGGTTCGATTCCGGCATGGGGCACCAAGCGCCGCAGCGACCTCCCTCCCTCTTGCCAACGGTCGTCGCGCTTGTGAATGCGTGCTGCAATTGGTCGCGACTTCTTGATTTTCCTGTGCTGCCAAGGGAAGCTTCCTCCGCGCGGGCGAGCGGTGCCAGCGCGGCCGGAAAATGAGAGTGCCCCCAGCCCGATGTCCGATGATCTCCCCGCCGCGAAGCGCGATGCCCCGTCCACGCCGATCAAGGATCAGGACGCTTCTTTGACCGGTGCCGAGGACGCGGCGGGCTCGGCGCTTCTCGATGAATTGCAGCATCAGCAGACCGGGCTCGTCCGTGGTCTGGTCTGGGCCTGGCTGCCGGGACTGGTGCTGGTCGCGGCCCTGCTGTTGATCGTGTCTCGCTTCACGGAACTGCAGCATTTCGTCGAACTTGCCGCCGCCGCCGATCCGCGCTGGCTCATTCTCGGGCTCGTGGCCCAGGCGCTCACCTATGTCTGCGCCGGCGGGGTGTGGTGGCTGGCGCTGCGTCATGCCGGATACCGCATGCGGCTGTCCGGCTTTGCCTCGCTCGGACTTGCCAAGCTTTTCGTCGACCAGGCCCTGCCGACCGGCGGGGCGAGCGGCACGGTTCTTGTCGCCGTCAGCCTGCGCAATCGCGGCGTACCGCTGAGGATCGCCTTCTTCGCCATGTTGGTAGGCCTGTTTTCCTATTATGCCGCCTATCTCACCGCAGCGGTTGCCAGCTTTGCCATCATCTGGACGAGCCACCGCATGGGCGCTGCGCTCGCGTCTGCCTTTGCCGTCTTCGCCATCGTGGCGCTCGCCATTCCGGTGGCGGTGATCGCGCTGAAATCGGTGAGCGAACGCTATATTCCCGAATGGCTGAAGCGCCGCCGTACGGTGCGGATCATACTCATGGAGATGGCCGAGGCCCCGGTCTTCGAACTGATGAACCTGCCGCTCTTTCTCGGTGCCTTCGGCTTTCAGCTCGCCGTCATCCTGCTCGATGCGGCAACGCTCTGGCTCGCCTTCCGCGCGATCGGGGTGTCCGTCGATCCGCTCGTCGCCTTTGCCGGCATGGTCTCCGGTTCGATCGGTGCCACCATCGGGCCCGCGCCACTCGGCCTGGGTACCTATGAGGGCTCGGCCGTCGCGGTGCTCTCCGTTCTCGGCGTGCCGGTCGCCCCGTCGCTGACGGCGGTCGTTGTGTTTCGCGGCCTGTCCTTCTGGCTGCCGATGCTGCCGGGCATGTGGTTCTCACGCCGCGAACTGGAAAAGGCGCACCAGAACTAGGGCCCCGAACGGACGGGACCCTGGCTTCTCATGCGTTCCCGCATAATTCCGTCTGAGGTCAGGGGAAGGCCTTTGTCGCCGTGGTCTTGGCGATCTCCTTGCCCTTGGCGTCCAGAGCCTTGATCGTGAAGCGATACTTGTGGCGGGTCGGCGGGCATGGCCCCTTGTAGCGGAAGGCGCCGTAGGGAAGCGCCTTCTGCCCCGTGAAATCCACCTTGCCGCCGCCGTGGCGATAATCAGGGGCATCCAGATCCGTCATGGAGAAGCTAAGCTTCGTGGTGCCGTTTGGCACGCCGGAGAGCTTGAAGGGCGGCGAGTTGCTGTCAAAGCACTTTCCCGTCGGGCCCCAGTCGAACGAGGCTTTCATCTCGGCGAGAGCGGGTGAGGCAATCGATACGGCCAGCATGGCCAGGAACAACGGGCGCATGGCAAACTCCTTTTTTTCAAACCACTCAGTGATTGCGCAAAAGGCCGGGCGGTTCAATCACATCTCTGCCCGCAAGTCGCGCCGCGCCGGTCTTCTCCAAAAAAGGTCGCATCAACGCCTTCACCCCCGCATCGGTAGTTCGCGGGCGAGGAGGTCGGCAAGGTCCCGCGCAGGACCGCGGGCATCGCTGCGTAGCCGCAAGGAAAACTCGGCCGTGGGCAAGCTGGGAAGGAGCGTCTTGCGGTCGAGCCGCGGAATGCTCTCGCCGGCCATGCGCCCGGTGCGCGCCGTGACGGCGATCCCGGCTTTCACGGCCGCCGCGAGACCGGACAGGCTGGCGCTGGTCGCGGCGATCCGGTGGCGGCGACCCGCACCTTCAAGGGCGGCAATCGCGGCCTGGCGAAATCCGCAAGGCGCATCGAGCAGCGCCAGCGGCACCTCCCCGTCCGGGCCGTCGATGCATCCTTGCCGCCCGAGCCAGACCATCGGCTCGCGCAGCACCGTATGGTCGTCGGCCGACGGGACGTTCCGCATCACGAGCGCGAGATCGAGTTCGCTGCGCTCGAAGGCGCCGCCAAGCTCTGCCGATCGGCCGATCCGCAGATCCAGCCTCAGACGCGGATGGGTTTCAGCAAACAGCCGCAGGATGGAGGGCAGGCCGCTCTCGGTAAAGTCCTGCGTGCAGCCGAGCGCCACGCGACCGGCGGCCCTTGCTCCCTTCAGGCTGAGAAGCGCGTCGCGATGGGCGGCAAGGATCCGGCGGGCGTGGACGGCCAGGGCCTCTCCCGCCGGCGAAAGCATTCGCCCGCGGCCGGCCGCTTCCATCAGCGTGTCGCCGACCGCGGCTTCGAGGCGCTGCATTTGCGTCGTTACAGCCGAGGGCGAACGGCCCACGATCTCGGCGGCGCGGGTCAGCGAGCCGGTCTCGGCAAAGGCGAGGAAGGTGCGAAGAAGATCGGGATCGAGCGTTTCCATGTTTCGATTCTATCGAAATGAAAGTTTGAAACAATTCGATTTTTCTGACGTTTCGCTTCTGTCAGTTCTTCTCCTGTCGGATCCGCCGGGTCCGCCCGTCGCAAGAGAGGAAAGTCATGCCCATCATTTCTGTTGTCGTCACCACGCCGCCGGACGCCGCGCGCTCTGCCCGGATCGCTGAAACCGTCACCGAGCTGACGCGCCTTCACCTTCGTAAGGATCCGACCGTCACGGCGGTGGCCATCAGCCATATCGATCCTTCGCACTGGTTTGCCGGCGGCCGCTCGCTGGTCGCGCAGGGGCTGGGAAGCTTCTGGCTGGACATCAAGGTGGTCGATGGCACCAACACCAAGAGCGAGCTTGCCGACTACCTGTCGGCAATCTTCACCGCCTTCGGCACGCTGCTCGGTCCGGTTCACCCGGAAAGTTACGTGCTCGTCCATGAGGTTGCGGCCGCAGCCTATGGCTTCGGCGGCAAGACGCAGGAATCTCGCTTCATCGAGGGCAAGCTCAGGGCCGCATGAGGCGGGGTTCCGGGCGTTCCTTCAGAGGCACTGACCGCGAATAGCGGGCAGGTCAGGCCTTGGCCGCCGCCTCTTTCGCCAGATGCTCGAGAAGCGTCTTCAGTTCACCGGCGCGCACCAGCTGCGCCGGCGTACGGCCGTTCAGTTCGGCGAGGTGATGGCTGCGGTACCATTTCTCGGCCGCTTCGGTCGATCCGAGCGTCTTGCCCATCTGCGCCAGCACCAGACGCTTGGCTTCCGTCGCCGGCAGAGAGCCAGCCTCGATGGCCGCGTCGAGCCTGGCGGCGGCGGAGCGCACCGCCTGCACCTTCATCTTGTGGCGGGTGGCCGCGACCGAAGGGGCCACGGGCGCAAAGATGTTGACCTTGGCCTTGGCCGGTGCGCCGTCCGCCCCGACTGCTGCTGCCGTCGGCTTGCGGCCGGCCTTTTGCGGCACGAGTCCGGCATCGACGATGACCTGCTTGACGGGTTGCGCCAGTCGTATGCCTTTGCCGGTCGGCTTGTTGGTCATGATCCTTGCCTGTCTCATTGTGTTGCTGGTGCCGCTGCTGAAGAGCATGGATCGTGATCGATCGTGTGCCTCTGGCCGCAGGGCGCGGACGTTAGCATGGGCGCTCAAAAACTGTCCAGCCACGGACGAGGGGGCGAGGATCGCAGCTTACGTCCACGTCCATTGTGCAAGTGCGAAGGGGGTGGTATCAGAACGCTTCGTCTTCCAGCGGGGAAACCGTATGTTTTTGCCTGATTCAGGCTCCTACGAAGCCCTTTATCGCCAGTTTTCATGGCAGATTCCTGCAGATTTCAACATTGGCCGGGCCGTCAGCGACGATTGGGCCGCGCGCGATCCCGACCGCGTCTGTCTCGAGCATTTCTC
>DAIMJJ010000113.1:0-13268 GCA_036722275.1 Rhizobium sp.
ATGGAATGCACGCCCAGCCAGCGGAACGGCTCCGGCTCCCATTGGCGCACCGTGCGGTTGACCCAGGGAAGGCCGGTCAGTTCCGTCTCGCGGTTGAGGACGAGGTCGGCCAGCGTGCGCCCGGCAAGGTTGGAGCTGGAGACCCCAAGCCCGACATAACCGCCCGCCCAGCCGATGCCCGTGGTCCGGTCGAACCCGGCCGTGGTGCACCAGTCGCGGGGCACGCCGAGCACGCCGCACCAGGCATGATCGATCTTCAGCGATTTCGTCTGCGGCAGGAGACGCGTCAGGATGCCGTAAAGCTGGTCGATGGTTGCCTGCTGCGTCTGGCCGTTGACGTCCGTCTTCGAGCCGTAACGGTAGGGCACGCCGCGTCCGCCCATGGTGATGCGGCCTTCCCGCGTGCGCTGGGCGTAGCAATAGGCGTGCGCCGCGTCGCCCAGCAGTTCGTGGCCTTCCCAGCCGATCTCGCGCCAGAGGGATTCCGGCACGGGTTCGGTGACGATCTGCGCGCTGTTCAATGCCAGCCAGGTGCGCTCCAGGCCGGGCAGGCCGGCGGAAAATCCTTCCGTCGCCCGGATGATGACGGGCGCCCGCACCGTCCCGTGGTCGGTATCGACACGGCCCTTTTCGAAGCCGGTGACGGTCGTGCCTTCAAAGATCGATACGCCGAGCGCCTCGACCACGCGGGCAAGGCCGCGCACCAGCTTGGCCGGCTGAACCCGCGCCATCCGGCGATAGGAGACCGCGCCCTGAACATTGGCAAGGCGAACGCGCGCCGAGGCCTGCTCCGCGGAGAGGAACTGGATGCGCTCCGGCGATACCTGCCAGTCGAGGGCATACTGGTATTCCTGGCGGATGCGTTCCATCTGCGCCGCATTGGTGGCGGCGATGAGATTGTCGACGCGGATCAGGTCGGCATCAATGCCCTCGAGCTTGGTGACGCGCTCGATCTCGTCGACGGTGCCGGCCATGGCGTTCTGCATGGCGACGACGGCGCTTCGGCCGGAGGTCTTTTCATATTTTTCCCGCGACCAGCTGAAGCCGCCGGAGAGCCAGCCGCCATTGCGGCCGGAGGCGCCGAAGCCGGCGAATTCCCGTTCGACAATGACAACGTCGAGCGAGGGATTGGCCTTCTTCAGGTAATAGGCGGTCCACAGGCCCGTATAGCCCGCGCCGATGATGCAGACATCGGCGGCCCGATCACCGGGCAGGGCAGGCCGCTTGTCCGGAATGCCGCCGATGTCGGCATACCAGAAGGAGATGTTACCGTTGGTTTTCACGTCCATGGGGGATGCTTTCTGGTTCAGGTCAGCGTCACGTCGGCGCTGGCGTCGTCGGGCAGGAGAATGAGATCGGAGGGCAGGAAGGTGATGTCGACCGCGTCGCCGATGGAAAAATCGACGGCACCGAGAGGGCTGCGAACGACGGCGATCGTTCCGTCGGCAAGCCGAACCTCGTATTTCGAGCCGGAACCGAGGTAGATCGCTTCGATCACCTGGCCGGAAAGGCGGTTTTCCTCTGCGGCCGTGTCGGCCCCCGGTCGCTTGAGCGCCAGGCGTTCGGGACGAACGAGCATGACCGGGCGGGCATCATCGGCAAGGCGACCTTGGGCGCCGATGCTCTGATCGCCGATCGTCATCAGCGTGTTGTCGCCCAGGGTCTCGGTCTTGCCGCGCAGGACGGTCGATTCGCCGACGAACCGGCCGACGAACAGCGTCGCAGGGTGATCGTAGAGTTCGCGACCGGTGCCGATCTGTTCGATGCGTCCGCCATTGAACACCGCAATCCGGTCGGACAGCACCAGCGCCTCTTCCTGATCGTGGGTGACGTAGACGAATGTGGTGCCGAGTTCGCGGTGAATGCGCTTGATCTCGAGCTGCAGCCATTCGCGCAGCTTCTTGTCGAGGGCGCCGAGCGGCTCGTCCATCAGGAGCAGCGGCGGGTCGAAGACCAGTGCGCGCGCCAGCGCCACGCGCTGCTGCTGTCCGCCGGAAAGCTCGTTGGGATAACGATGAGCAAAATCCGCCATCTTCACCATGTCGAGGGCGCGTTTCACCCGGGCGTCACGATCCTCGCCCCTGATCCCGCGAAGCGTGAGCGGATAGGCGACGTTCTTTCCGACGGTCATGTGCGGGAAGAGCGCATAGTGCTGGAAGACGACGCCGATATTGCGCTTGTGCGACGGCAGGCCGGTGACACTCTTGCCGCCGATTTCGAGGGCGCCGGAACTGATATCGGTGAACCCGGCAATCAGGTTCAGCGTCGTCGTCTTGCCCGAGCCGGAGGGGCCGAGCAGCGTCATGAACTCGCCGGGGCGGATGTGAAGATCGATGTCTTTCAGGGCGGTAAAGCTGCCATAGCGTTTGGAAGCCTTGCGGATTTCGATCGCCGCGCCGGCCGATTGTCGGTTTGCTGTCATGGTCTTGTCCTTCCGCGGTGCATGCCGAACAGCAGGCCTGCGATGATGATGAGCGACGTTGCGAAGAACAGCAGCGTGCCAACGGCTGCGACGGTCGGGTCGGCGTCGCGGGTGATCGAGGTGTAGATCTGCACCGGCAGGGTCTTGAGATAGGGGCTGGTGATGAAGAGCGCGACGATAATCTCGTCGAACGAGGTGATGAAGGCAAAGAGTGCGCCGGAGAGAATGCCCGGCAGGATCAGCGGCAGCGTCACGGTGCGAAATACCGTCAGCCGTCCGGCGCCCAGGCTTGAAGCTGCGGTTTCCAGCCGTCGGTCGAAGACCTCGAGGCTGGCCTGCACCGCGATCAGCACGAAGGGGATGGCAAGCATGGTATGGGCGAGCACGAAGCCGGTCACGGTCCCGACGAGATGGGTGTCGAGATAGACCGCATAGATGCCGATCGCCAGAACGACACCCGGCACCACCATCGGCGTTATCAGAAGCGCACGCAGGATCCCGCCGGTTCGGGCAGCGGTTCTCGTGATGCCGAAGGCGGCGAGCGTGCCGATCACGGTTGCCACCACCGCGACGATGATCGCAATGGCCAGCGAATTGGAAAAACTCGTCGTCCAGTCCGGATTGCGGAAGAAGTTTTCGTACCATTGCCAGGAGAAGCCGACCGGCGGGAAGGCGAGCGACTTGTTGCCGTTGAACGACATCGGGATCACGACCAGCGTCGGCGCGAGCAGGAGCACGGCGACGAGCAGGCAGAAAAGACCGAGGAGAACGCGGGAGAAGGAAGGCATCGGTTCACGCCTCCCTGCGCGAGGCGGCGTGCTTCTGGCGCATCAAGGGAGCGGCGATGGCGAGAAGCACGAAGGTCGCGACCAGAAGGACCACGCCCATGGCACCGCCGCGGCCCCAGTTGAGCAGGCTCAGCACCTGGTTCTGCACGAGCGAGGACAGCATGGTCGAGCGCGGTCCGCCGAGCAGGGCGGGCGTGATGTAGAAACCGAGCGACAGAATGAACACGATGATCGCGCCGGCATAGACGCCGGGAAGCGACAGCGGCACATAGATCTGCAGAAACGCCTTCCACGGTTTTGCACCGAGGCTGCGGGCGGCCTGCAGCAGGCGGGTGTCGATCCCCTTCATCACCGAATAGATCGGCAGGATCATGAAGGGCAGCAGAACCTGCGTCATGCCGATGATGACGCCGGGCAGGGTGCGGATCAGCTTGACCGGCGAAAGGCCGAGGCTGCGCAGGAAGGAATTGATGACGCCGGAATCCTGCAGGAGAATGACCCAGGCGAGCGTGCGCACCACACCGTTCAGCCAGAAGGGGACGAGCACGCAGAGGATGAGCAACAGCCGCAGGTTTTTGCCGACGATGGTCATGGCGTAGGCATAGGGGTAGGCGCAGATGAGGGAGGCCAACGTCACCCACGCCGCGACGACAAAGGTCCGTTGCAGCACCGTGCGGTTGACCACGGACTGGAAGAACCAGACGTAATTGTCCATGCCGGGCACCGGATCGGCGAAGGAGCGCCAGACGACGATGCTCAAGGGGTAGGCGAGCGCGACGAGGAGCACCAGCACGGCCGGCGCGGCAAGCCAGATCGCGCCGCGTGGCCTGAAACGTGAAAGCGGGGCGGGCTGGTCGAGGCCGGCGGCAGGGCCGGTTCGCAAGCCGTCTTCGGGCGTGGCGGTCATGGACATCTCCCGTGTTGGAGACAGGCCCGGCCGGCGCCGGGCCTGCGGTCAATCAGCGGTTCAGTTGCCCGAAAGAAGCGCGGTCCACTTCTCGGCGGCGAGGTCGAAATTCTTCACCCAGAACGGGATGTTCTGCTGGTAGCCCTGGGCGATCCGCTCGGGCGTGCTGGTGAGGAAGGCGGCGGTCGCATCGTCGACCTTCGGCTTGGCGTCCATGTTGATCGGCGTGTAGGAGGTCTTTTCGGTCAGGATCGCCTGGGCGTTCGCGCCGAGATAGGCGTTCAGCAGCGCATAGGCCGCATCCGTATCCTTGATGCCGACCGGAATGGTCATCTGGTCCATAACGACCAGCCAATCCTGCCAGACGGGCGTGTAGGCCGCGCCGTTCTTCACGGCGGTCATCGCCCGGCCGGTCCACATCATGACCATGTCGGCTTCGCCGGATTCGGCGAGCTGCTGGGATTCCGCGCCGGTCTTCCAGTAGATCGTGTCAGGGCCGAGATCGCGCAGCTTCTGGATGCCCTTCTCGATGTCGTCGGCCGTCATGGCCTTCGGATCGCCGCCCGACGCCTTGAACGCCTGTTCGATCAGGCCGCCGACGGGATCGCCCGAGCCGTCGATGGCGCGGATGCCCGGGAATTTCTCCGTGTCGAAGAAGTCGGCCCAGCTCTTCGGCGGATTATCCTTGTAGGTCTCGTTCTTGTACATGAGAACGACGCCGTAGTTCATCGCCGGAACGGAGCACTCGCCAACCTGGCCAGGCGGGATCTTGGAAACGTCGAGCTTGGAGAAATCGAGCTTCTGGAACAGCGTGCCGCAATGGACATAGGGCGGCAGGTCGGCGGTATCGACGACGTCCCAGGTGACGTTGCCGGAATCGACCTGCGCCTTCAGCTTGGCGATTTCGGTCGGACCGTCGTTGAGCAGCGTCACGCCGGATTTGTCGACGAATTCCTTGAGAGCGGCCACCTGGCCGTCCTGATAGATGCCGCCATAGGAGACGAAGGTCAGCGTCTTGCCCTTGAGCGAGCCTTCCTTCACCTCGCCGGCGACCGGCTTGTCCTGTGCGAATGCGGGTAAACTCAGGGCGCACGTCATCGTTAGGGCCAGAGCCCTCGCAAATTTCTTCATCATTGATACTCCCAGTAGCGCTCGTTTCCGTTGTTCCCGCCGCGGCTACGAGCCGGGCCGTGGCAGGTATTTATCGAGGTCGTCAGCGACGCTGGTGGGCGGCGCAATCATCCAGATGACTTCGGCCGTTTCCCTGCCGATATTGACGGTCTTATGGGCAACAGAGGTCGGATATTCGATGCTGTCGCCTGCCGACAGCACATGCCGTTCCTCGCCGAGGGTCAGTTCGACCTCGCCGCGGATCACGAAGAAAAGCTCATGCGAATCCCCGTGGCTATAGGGCTTGTCGCCTGTTGAGCCACCCGGATCGAATTCGCCGATATAGACTTCCATGTCGCGGATCGGTCGCCGCGAAAGGAGCATTTTCCGATAGCCTTCGGCTGGCGGAAGCGCCGGTCGTTCATGCTTGCGCAGAACGAGGCCGACGGGTGGAGATGCCTCCTCGAACAGATCGGAGAGGCCGATGCCCAATGCGCCGGCAATGCGCATCAGCGTGCTGATGTTCACGCCGCTCAGGCCGCGCTCGAGCTGGCTGAGAAAGCTTGCGGTGGTGCCGGTTGCCTCGCCCAGCGTCCTCAGCGACATCCGGCGAGCCGTGCGGAAAGCCCTGACTTTCTCGCCGATGATTGCCTGATTTCTGCTCGCAGCCGCGATGTCGTCCATGGCTCACCTCTCACTTAACAGCGTATTAAGTAAAATCGGGGTTGGCAATGGGGAACCGCGATAATTCGGCGGTTTTCGGAAGTTTCAGCTCAGATCCTTTCACTTGGGGGGGGCGGGCAGCCGCGCCCGCAATCCCGGTTCTGTCTTCCCTCTTTCGCGCCCGCCTTGCGCCGATCCGCCAGATGTCTATGGACGGAGCGCATTTGGATATGTATTCAATAATGAAATTTCATTCAATTTCTGTGGAGGAGATCATGGAACTGGAACTCAACGGCGCGTCCCGCCTGTGCTTCGTGCTTGGCGACCCGATCGCCCAGGTGAAGTCGCCGGCCGGGGTGAGCGAAATGCTGCAGGCGCGGGGCAAGAATGCGCTGTGCATTCCCGGCCATGTGGCGCCTGCGGATCTTGCCGCCTGCTGGGCGGGCCTGAAGACCCTCCAGAATCTCGACGGCGTCATCATCACCGTCCCGCACAAGATCACGGCGATCGCCATGGCGGACCGGCTGTCGGAGCGGGCGGCCTTTCTCGGCGCGGTCAACACGCTCAGGCGCACGGCTGACGGCTGGGAAGGCGACATGTTCGATGGCCTCGGCCACGTCTCCGCCTTGCAGAAGGCCGGCTGCACGCTGGAAGGTCGGCGGGCCGTTCTCGCCGGCGCCGGCGGGGCGGGCAGCGCCATTGCCCATGCCCTCGTTCTCGCTGGCGTCTCGGAACTCGCCATTCACGAAATGGACGATGGACGGCGCAACAGCCTGATCGACAGGCTCTCCTCGCTCGGCAAGGCGAAGGTGTTTGCCGGAAGCGCCGACCCGACCGGTTTCGACGTGGTGGTCAATGCCACGCCGGCCGGCATGAGGGAAGGCGACCCGCTGCCCTTCGACGGTGACAGGCTTGCGCCGTCCATGTTCATCGGTGAGGTCATCACCCAGCCGGCCGTGTCTCCGTTCGTCGCCCGGGCGCGACAGATCGGCTGCCGCGCGATCACCGGCATCGACATGTTCGTCGAGGTTCGCGACCTCATGGTCGATTTCCTTTGCGCGCAATGAGGCAGGCCATGACGAGACAATTTGGCCTCGCCTTTCTCACTGTCGCCGATCTCTCCCCCGTCGAGGCCATCCGCGTCGCGGCGGAAACCGGTTATTCCACCGTCGGTCTTCGTCTGCTGCCTGCGGCCGCGGACGGCGAGGGACCTTATCCGATCCTGACCGACAGGGCGGTTCTGGCGGAGGCGCGGTCCGCTCTTGCCGACACCGGCATGAAGGTTGGCGACGTCGAGATCGTCCGTCTGAAGCCGGACACGCGCGTCGATGCTTTCTTGCCCTTTCTCGAATGCGCGCAGGCGCTCGGTGCCGCGAACATTCTCGTGGCCGGGGATGACACGGAACACGGGCGGCTGACCGAGACCTTTGCGGCCTTTGCCGCGCTGGCCGCCCGTTACGAGCTGACCGCAGACCTCGAATTCATGCCCTGGACCGGCGTGCGCAATGCGGCCGAGGCGCTCGCCATCGTCAATGCCGCCGATCAGCCGAATGGCGGCGTGCTGGCCGATGCGCTGCACTGGGATCGCACCGGCGGCGATGTCGATGACCTGCGGCGGATCCCGAAGGAGCGCATTCACTATTTCCAGCTCTGCGATGCGCCGCGCGAATACGACCCGAGCGATGCCGGGCTGATCGCGATTGCGCGTGGCGGCCGCCTCCTGCCGGGCGAGGGCGGCATCGACCTGGCGTCCTTCGTTCGGGCCTTGCCCGCGGATGTGCCGGTCAGCGTCGAAGTGGCGTCCGGCGATCTGATGAAGCGACTGACGCCGCGTGAGCGGGCGGAGAGAGGGCTTGCGGCGGCCCGGCGCATTGTCGATCATGTGGAATCGAATTATTAAATTGAATATCATTCCATTTTTGCTACAATGACGAGGAGGACATGGAAGTGCGCGCCGACGAGGAGAGGCGCGCTTCCCCGAGATAGCAGAAGGGTCGTCTCCCCGTCGTTTCGGCGGGGCCGGCGGCGCGCGCTCCTGAGGAGGCGGCGGATGAGCGAAGAGAATGCACCGGTCGGGCAGGCGGCCAGCGACGTCGCCTGCGACGTGCTGGTGATCGGGTCAGGGGCCGCCGGCCTCTCAGCCGCCGTCGTTGCGGCGCATGCGGGCCTCGACGTTGTCGTCGCCGAAAAGGCAGAGGTCTTCGGCGGCACGAGCGCCTATTCCGGCGGCTGGCTCTGGGTGCCGAACGCGCCGCACGCCGTTGCCGCGGGCTTTGGAGAAGATCCGAGAGGGCCGAAGACCTATCTGCGTGCGGTCCTCGGCAATCATTACGACGACACCATGATCGAGGCCTATCTTCAGGCCGGTCCCCGGATGCTGGAATTCTTCGAGAACAACACGGAGGTCCATTTCAATCCAGGCAGTGGCGTGCCGGATTTCCATGGCGCCCTGCCAGGGGCTGCCACCGGCTGGCGCTCGGTGGTGGCGGCGCCCTATGACGGGCGAGAACTCGGCCAGCTGATTGGAAGCCTGCGGCCGCCGATCCCCGAGACGACGTTCCTCGGCATGGGGATCGCATCCGGTGTCGACATGCGCATGTTCCTGACGGCGTTGCGGTCGCCCCCAGCCTTTCTCCATGTGACGCGGCGCGTGCTGAAGCATGCCCGCGATCTCGCGCTCCATCGGCGCCCCATGCAGCTCGTCAACGGCAATGCCCTGATTGCCCGGCTGTTGCGCTCGGCCGCGGATGCCGGCGTTGCGCTGCGCGCGGGTGCGCCGGCGCAGGCGCTGATCCGCGAGGGCGGCCGTGTGACGGGCGCGATCCTGGAAACGACGGCTGGACCGGTTCGCGTGGCGGCGCGGCGGGGTGTCATCCTAGCCGCCGGCGGCTTCCCGCATGATCGCGGTCGTCTTCGCGATCTTCTTCCCCATGTCCAGGCAGGGACCCCGCATGAATCGGCAGCCCCCGACAGCAACAGCGGCGACGGCCTGCGGCTGGCCGAAAGCGTCGGCGGCGGCATATCCACAACGCTTGCCCACGCGGCCGCCTATGCGCCGGTCTCGCTGGTTCCCCGTCCGGACGGCACGGTCGGGCGCTTTCCGCATCTGGTGGAGCGCGGCAAGCCGGGCGTCATCGCGGTCACCGCCGCGGGCCGACGTTTCGTGGACGAGGGCGGGCCTTATCACGACTATGTCCGCGAGATGATCGCCGCGACGCCGCCGGGCGCCCCCGCGGTGTCCTGGTTGATCTGCGATCGCCGCTTTCTCAGGCGCTATGGTCTCGGTGCGGTGAAGCCCGCGCCGGTTCCGATCGGCCGGTTTGTGAAGAATGGCTATCTGGTCGAGGCGCCGACGATTGCCGAGCTGGCGAAACGCTGCGGCATCGATCCCGTCGGGCTCAAGAAGACCGTCGAGACGTTCAATCTCCATGCGGCGAGAGGCGAAGATCCGGAGTTCCACCGGGGAACGACGCCTTACCAGCGTGTGCAGGGCGACCCGGACCACGGGCCGAACCCCTGCATCGCCCCGATCGAGCGCGCGCCCTTCTATGCCGTGAAGGTCGTGCCGGGCAGCCTCGGCACCTTTGCCGGCATCGTCACGGACGCGCAGGCGCGGGTGCTCGATGCATCCGGAATGCCGATCCCCGGCCTCTTTGCCGCCGGTAACGACATGAACAGCATCATGGGCGGGCATTACCCCAGCGGCGGCATCACGCTTGGCCCGGCCATGACCTTCGGATTTATCGCCGCCGAGACCATTGCGGCCGACGCGGCCAGGGACGAGCAGGAGGGAAGAAGACAGCATGCGGTCTGAGCAGAAGCAGAACAGGGTCGACGAGGTGGATCTTCTCGTCTGCGGCGCCGGCGCGGGTGGCATGACCGCTGCCCTCATCTCGGCGCTCGAGGGGCTGGACGTCGTCCTTGCCGAAAAGACAGCGCAGGTCGGCGGCACGACTGCCACGTCCGGCGGCACGACCTGGGTGCCGGGCACGCATCTTTCGGAACTGGCCGGTGTCCCGGACAAGGTCGAGGATGCGCGTGCCTTTTTGGAAAGCGTTGTGGCGAACCGGGGTGGTGCGCGCCTGCGGGAGGCTTTCCTGGCATCCGGCCGTGCCGCAATCGAGGAGCTGGATCGCAAGACCGATGTGAAGTTCGCAGCCGCGCTCGCCCATCCGGACTATCTCGACGGTCCGGGCGCTGCCTATGGCGGTCGCGCGCTTGCGCCTTTGACCTTCGACGGACGGCTTCTGTCTCGTCCTGATTTCGACCGTGTGCGCCCTCCGCGCCGCGAGTTTCTGGGGCTCGGCGGCATGATGGTCGGGCGAAACGAGCTCGGCGCGCTGCTGTCGCCCTTCTCCTCCGTGGCCAATCTGCGCAGCACACTCGAGATCGTCGGGCGCTATGCGCTGGACCGCCTGCGCTATCGCCGCGGCACACGGCTTCTGATGGGCAATGCCCTGGTGGCGCGGCTGCTCCACAGCCTGCGCCAGGCGAATGTGCCGATCCTGTTCGAGACCGGCGTGAAGGAACTGATCGTCGAACAGGGCCGCGTCATCGGCGCGGTGCTCGATGGCCCGGACGGCGAGCGCCGTGTCCGTGCCCGCAAGGGCGTCGTTCTGGCGACGGGCGGAGTCTGCTGGAACCGGAGGATTCGTAATCGGCTCTTCCCGGCCGGTGCCCGCGACTACGCACTCGGCCCGGAGACGAACACCGGCGACGGCGCCGATGTCGCAACGGCGGTCGGCGCGCGTTTCGACGACGGCGGCGACAGCCCGGCCCTGTGGATGCCCTGCTCGTCCTATCGCCGCGCCGACGGCACGCTCGCGGTATGGCCGCATATCATTCTCGACCGTGCCAAGCCCGGCCTCTTTGCCGTTGACAAGAACGGGCGCCGTTTCGTCAACGAGGCCAATTCCTATCATGACTTCGCCATGGGCCAGATCGCCAGCGGCGCCATTCCCGCCCACCTCGTCTGCGACGCGGCCTTCATGCGCCGCTACGGCATGGGCATGATCCTTCCCGGCGCAGGCAACCTGAAGGCCATGCTCAAAGCGGGCTATGTGATCGAGGCGAAATCGCTGGCCGACCTGGCGGCGAAGATCGGCTGCGACGCCAAGGCGCTCGGCGAAACGGTCGATGCCTATAACCGGGCCGCCGCTTCCGGCGTGGATGAGGCCTTCGGCCGCGGTGCGACGGTGGTGAACCGTTTCAACGGCGACGGACAGGCGAAGGGCCCCAATCCCTGCCTCGGTCCGGTCGGCGCCGGTCCCTATTACGCGATGGCCGTGCGTCCGACTGATCTCGCCTCGAGCGCGGGGCTTGCCGGCGACGAGTTCGGCCGCGTGCTGGGAGACGACGGTGAACCGATCCCCGGCCTTTATGCCTGCGGCAACGATCTCGCTTCGATTTTCCGGGGCACCTATCCCGGCCCGGGCACGACGCTCGGGCCAGCCATCGTCTTCGGCTGGCGGGTCGCCAAGCATGCCGCGGGCAAGTTGAAAGATGTTGCAGCCGCCGCGTGAGGGCCTGCGACGGACGAAAGGACTGACCATGCAACGTTACGAGATCGCCACGCTTTCCACCACCATGGGGGCCGCCGCCAAGGCCGCACCCGCCATCGAGGCGTTTGCGGGGGAAGGCAAGGGCCGGCTGCTCGGCATCTTCTACGCCGATATCGGTGTCCTCAACCGTGTTCTCGTCTTCCGGGGCTTCGATACGGTGGCCGATTATGATGCCGAGCGCGAGCGCACCCTGCGGGCCGGCAATCCCTTCGGTTCGGCAGAGTGGTTGACCGGGCTGGAGCTTGAGGGCTATGCGCCGTTCCCCTTCCTGCCGCCGGTCGAGACCGGTGCATACGGCCCGGCCTACGAGTTCCGCACCTATGTGCTGAAGACCGGCGGGCTGGAGCCGACGATCAGAGCCTGGGAGGCGGCCGTTCCGGCCCGCACCGAACTGTCGAAGCTGACCGTCTGTATGTACGGCATCGACGGCCGGCCGCGCATGACCCATATCTGGCCGTTTTCCTCGGTCAACGAACGCGGCCAGATCCGCGCCGATTCCGTGGCGCAGGGCGTGTGGCCGCCGAAGGGCGGGCCGGACTGGCTGACCACCGACATGCGCTCGACCATCGCCTTTCCGACGGCCAATTCGCCGTTGAAGTGAGCCGGCGACAAGACAAGGAGAAGGCCCGCATCCTCGGGGATGCGGGCCTTCTTGTTTGATGGATCGTCAGGACCGCCTGCTCAGGCCCGGAAAGTAACGCGATCCGCTGGCGGCGATGCCGATTTCCTCTGCCGCGCGGGCGAGATCGGGGGCAAGTTCGTCCATCCGCTCCGACGTCATGCGCACCGCCGGTCCGGCGATCGACAGGCAACTGATGACCTGGCCATTGCTCAAGACCGGCATGGCCATGGCAGCCATGCCGACGATGTAGCTGTTGACCGAGACGGCGTAGCCGCGCTTGCGGGTCTCCGCCAGGATCTCCAGAAGCTCGGTAATGGTCTTTGGCGCGCCCGGTCCGCTCGGTTTGCCCGGTTTGACGAGGCCCTGCCGCGATACGCGCTCCAGCGCTTCTTCATCGCTCATCGAAGCCAGCCATGCCTGTCCGCCGGCGCTGGACGCGAGATGTACGACGACACCCTGTTCCTGGCCGGGATCATAACGCAGGCCGCCGGTGGCACCCTGCGCCACCGCCACCCAGATCAGATCGTCGCCGTCAATCACCGAAAGGCGAATCAATTCGCCGCTGGTCTGCGCCAGCCGGTCGAGAATCGGTTGCGCCACGTCGCCCACGCCCGTCCGGCCGAGAAAGCCCACGCCGAGGGCGGCGAGCTTCATCGTCAGCGCATAGTCGCCCTGATCCTGGATCTGACGCACATAGCCTAGCCTTATCAACTCGTTGAGTGTGCGGTGAACCCCGCTTGCCGGCTGGTTGACCTGCTGGGCGATGGTCGACACGGAAAGACCGCCGGGTTTGGCCGCAAGAAGCTCTATGATGGTCAGGGATTTTTCGAGGGTGCTCATGCGCTTTCCAATCTGGATTGTCATTCCAGTTTTGGCATGCGGTGCAGGCTAGTCAAGCCGTTCCATCGCTCGTCGCCGGAATATGTCGGCCTGACACAGAAAAAGCCGCACGCAGACCCGCGGCGGCTCTTCCTGGGAGGAAACGGCAAGAGAGGTAAGCGGTGTTCCGGTCGGTCAGGGCATGGCATGGCAGTCAAAGCGGCAGAGCCCGACCCGGAGGAGAATGCGTCGCCTGTTTGCCTCCGCTTCTTCAAAGGGGGGAAAAGGAAAGGGGCCGAAGGATCGTGTGATCCGCATCGGGCGGAAGGGCGACGGGTATGGGGTCGGTGCCGCGCGGCAGGAGCGAAAAGGGACC
>DAIMJJ010000114.1:0-13264 GCA_036722275.1 Rhizobium sp.
CGCGGTCCCGGTTCGTGCGACCGTCGATCCGGTGCAGCGGGCGCGGGAAAAGATGGTCGCAACGCTGGCCGAGCAGAAGCAGATGGCAGAAGCGAAGATCGCCGGTCAGGCTTTCGTGCCGACGCATATCGTCCGCAAGAAGAATGCCGAGGGTGTCCGCGTCGAGGTGGAAGCGCCCAAGCGTGTGCGTCAGGGCTGGTTCATGGATGGCACCGGCAAAGTGTTTTTCGCGATCCGATACGCCGGTAAGAATATCGAGTTCGCCAAGGACAAGAACGCCATCGAGGTCGGCGAGCTTTCGGCGCTGCCGAAGGTCATCGATACGCTGATCGAGGCCGTCCGCGCCGGCGAACTCGATGCACAGCTCACCGCCGCCGCTGCCGAACGCGGCAAGCTGCTGCGCAAGGCCAGCTAAACGCGCTGCTATCGGAACACGCACAAAGGGCCTGGGATTATAGATGATCCCGGGTCCTTTCAGCTTCTCAACGGGAAACGCCAAAGAGCGCCACGGACGCGGCCCCGATCTTCCGCGTTGCGCAGCACATTTTCTTCGTGCGACGCGCTCCTTGACGCTTCTCTGCGTCTTGCTGACGCGGTGGAAGCTGTCGAAGTACGACCGCGTCAACCACCTCTCGCCGAAGGCCGACAGCTTAAGAAAAAGTCAAATTGTTCGCGCGATAGTCGTGCAATGGTCAACAACATCTACAAGTTCAGGCGGATAAAGTGGGCAGACCCCAAGCCGAAGCTGAAGGTCTTGACCGAGGATATCCGGCGCACGCTTTGGATAGACAGAATTTCGAATTGGAAGTTCGCCGCCCTCGTCATGTTTGTGGCTCTAGCGGTCTTCCTGACGGTCGTCGCAGCGGCTGAATTGCTCGTGTGACGGCCATCATTCGTCCTTCGATATCGGCCGCGGGTACGCGCGCTCGCATTGTAAAGCCCAATAGCCCATAGCCCCACGTATCACCGGTTTCCGCGCACCTATGTTGGGGCTGCCGAGCAACGCAACTCATCCAGCTTCCCCGAGTGCTCAGCGCTCGCCCTTTGCATCGGATGGCACTTTGTTGCCGCCGAAAAAGGAGCACCCGATGGAGCAAAACGAAGCCGGCGAACCCAGCCCGACGCAAATCGATCTGGCATTATTGCTGCTGAACGAACTGCATGTGGGCGGTCAGCCGATCAGAACGTCCAAGAAGCCCAAGCCTCTTTATCTCCGTTACGAAATCGACGGCGAAGTTTACGAGCGGTCATACCTCTCGCCGCTGTCGTGGCGCGCGGTGACGATGTTCGCGACGTCGGATGGCAAAGACATTCGAATTCACGAGATGGATTTGCCGGGGCGGTATCGCAGCCTGTTTCCGCAAACGCTTCTGCGGCGGCTTGCTTGGCACGCGCGATCCGGTGCGAACGCTCCGCCCGTTGCACGGCTTTTTGATCCTGACAAGAACATCGAACTGCTGCTGACGCGGAGCCGGCTGTGCGGTCATGCTGTCGATGCACTTCATAATTTGAATGGCATGCCAATGTTTCAGGCGCTTTGGGTCTCCGACATCATGGCGCTGCGTCCGCTGTTTAGCATCGCTCTTGTGCGGGATGCCAGCTTTTCGGCCACCATGCCCATCGGAGCTTATCTGGAAGCGGCGGCAGCAACGGGTCGGATCGTGTTTGAACCGGAATTGGCCGATGTGCCGCTGATCGGATCGAACGCGCAATTGCTTTTGCCAGAACCATCGAAATACGCGGTTCGCATCTTCGAGCAGCAATGCGCCGGACATGCCGCCATGGAGGCTATACGGCACAGAAGCATTTATGAGGATTACGGACCCCTCGGCCCGATGTGATCTGATCGAAAAGTTCGTTGCCCGAACTTTTTCTCACCGGCAGACGATCCGCGGGGGGCCATCAGCAGCCTTGCTTCGCTGTGGATCAGCCGTCGGAAGGTCTTCGGATATCCAGTTAGCATCATGTAGTATATTATTATACATCAGATACTTATCCGAACAAACCACGCTCACGCCAAGTGATTGAACTTCAAAGTCAACATCACAAGTTTGAGCATTTTTGGCTTTGCCGCTCTCATTCGCATTATCATTCCCAGCGATCGAGCGGTTCGTAATCGAAGCTGACGATAGCAAACCGACAATCCGCTGTCTGATCATATCGTTCGCTGCTTGGCGCTGGCTTGTGCTGGCTGATTGCTGCCCGCTGGCCTTCCCTAGTTTAAAGCGAAGCGACTGAAATCCCGATCTTCCTCCACATAGCCAGTCCACATATGCGCGAATGTCCTTGTCCGGCCACCAATTGCGTTTCGTCGAGCAATCGCGGGACTCCATCTCATGTTCTTCAGCGGCGATGAAGTCCTGAGCATCTGGCCGCTTGTAATCGCTCTCGATGCGGAATTTCAGCGAGTACCGGACGATGTTCTTCAGGTTGTTCGCGACGCTGCGGTTTGTCCGAAACGGCTGGATATCCACCTGATATCGGCCTTGATGGGTTTCCTTCCGCAGCGCCTTGGCAATCTCCTGTTCGGTCAATTCTCCTCTCTCAATGATCGCATGGAGATGCGGCCGCCAGATTGTTTGGTCGGGGGATGCGAGAAGCGGAAAGTCGAGATCATCGAGCGCCAGTTTGGTGTTCCGACCGCAATTCGCGTAGTCGCTAAAGCTCATGCGGTCGATCTCCCACCAGCCAAGCAACTGGAATTCGTTCCAGCGGGGATCTTTCTTGCGCTGACGATCGATGAAGGTTCGTAGACGACGTTTCTCCGTTTCCACGAGATCACTCATGCCGGAAAAGTCCAGTTGCACCGGAAAGAGGATCGTGGCGAAGGCCAAGTTCTCGTTCTCGGCATAGGCGAACGTCTTCTTGATGGCCTTAGCCGTTTGCACGGTCCGTTCGCGCATATGGCAGCGAGGGCAAAGCGGAACCCCGCAATAGTTGATGTTTCCCCATGAGTCCTCAGAGCCACACTCGCGCATGCGCTGGGCGATAAACCGATGCCCCTTCATAGCGGCCATCACCTGTAGTCGTTGGGCTTCGTTTCCTTCCGTCAGCCACCTCAATTTCATTCGCTCGTGCTTCGTGAATACGTTGCCCGTCATCATGTCGGCCCGAAGCCTCTGCATTGGCGTCGTCATAAAGATCTCCTGTTTCAAAAACTCCTGCTATTTATGCAGCACCATTATGCAGCCGCGCATGTTCGGAAATAAATATATATTTCAGAAGGATACGGCGCATGACGGTAAAGGAAATCTACGAACAAATGAGCGCGTCGGGTCTTGCAAGCTCGCAGATGGAGTTCTCCCGCATCTGGCTCGGACGCAGCCCCCGCTACTATTCGCACCTCATCGCTAAACGCCGCGAGCCGGGCGTCGCCACCTTGTCGGCGCTGATCTGGCGACTGGACACTCTACTAGCGGAAACGCCTCGCGAAGATCATCGCATGCTTGAACTCAAGCAACAGCTTGTGGATCTCGTGCAGCGCCGGGTCATCACGGATCGTCGCAAGCCGCAGAAACGCCGAGACGGCTAAAACCTGTAATCCGCGTTAACCGCAGCGACACAACTGCGAAAACACAATCTGCGCGTCAGTTCATCTCTCTTCACTCGCAGGTCTTTCCATGCAAATTACCATCAAATTCGCCGTCCTAGGCGGTATCTTTGCTGCCGCTCTCACCGCTACTGCCGCTCCCGCATATTCGCTGGATAAAGTCCGCTTCGGCACCGACTGGCTTGCCGAAGCCGATCACGGGGGTTTTTATCAGGCCGTTGCTGATGGCACTTACGCCAAGTACGGGCTGGATGTGGAAATCCTACAGGGTGGACCGAGCGCGCAGAACCGCGCCATGCTGCTCGCCGGCAGGATCGAATTCTATCTCGGCACGCAGCAGGAACAGCTGATGGGCATCGAGCAGGGCATTCCGCTTGTCGATGTTGCCGCCTTTTACCAAAAGAACGCACAGGTCATCGTGGCGCACCCGGAGACCGGGATCGCGAAGTTCGAAGACCTTGCAAAGGTCGATACGATCTTCATGAGCCCCGGCGGCTATGGCGCGTATTTCGAATGGATGAAGGCGACCTTCGAGGGTTTCCGCGACGAGCAATACAAGCCCTACAACTTCAGCCCGGCTCCGTTTCTCGCTGATAAGAACTCCGCACAACAGGGCCTGATAACGTCCGAGCCCTATGAGATCCAAAAACAGTCGGGCCAGGAGCCGAAGATCTTCCTGCTCGCGGACAGCGGCTACAAACCCTATGCGAACATGATCACGGTCCAGCAGAGCCTCATCGACAGCAATCCTGATCTGGTTCAGCGCTTTGTCGATGCCTCGATTGAGGGCTGGTACAATTACCTCTACGGCGACAACACCTCTGCGAATGCGTTGATCCAAAAGGATAACCCTGAAATGACCGATGGCCAGATCGCCTACGCTATCGACAAGATCAAGCAATTCGGGATCGTCGACAGCGGCGATGCGCTGGACAAGGGTATCGGCTGCATGCGTGCCGAACGCTACAAGGCCCTGTTCGACGAACTGGTGAAGGTGAAGCTGCTCAAAGCCGACACCGACTACACCAAGGCATTCGACGATCGGTTTTCCTGCAAAGGTGTCGGGCTGGCGTTGAAGCAATAGCGTCGGGCGAAGACAATCATACCCATCAGTGCGAAAGCAGGACTGGGAGCCTTAAATCAGCCAGCACACCCTTCGTGGCGCCGCCGAGGATGAAGTCGCGAATGCGGGAATGGCCAAAGGCTCCCATGACCAGCATGTTCGCACCGGCATTGAGCGCCGTTTCCTGCAGGGCCACGGCGACAGGTCGATCATCCAGCGATACATTTTGGGCAGCCGCTCGAAGGCCCCGCTTCTTCAATGACAAGACCAGAGCCTGACCAAGGTCTTGCTGGCTGAGCTGCTTCTCGTCCGGAGCCGTCAGGACGGTTACCTGGGTCTGATCGTCGACAAACATCAAGGCGTCGGCAAGGGCGCGCGCCGCGACACGGCTTCCATCCCACGCGACCGCGAGGTGGCGGACTGGATCGAAACCGGCAGATGGGGGAACGAGGATCGCCGGACGCCCAGATCCAAAGATCACCGCCTGCGCAAACTCCTGCACGACAAGCATATCCTTGGCCCATGGCAAGAAGGAGACATCGTGATAGCGAGCCTCATTTGCCGCAGCGTCGCCCGCCACACCTGCGGGCAAGTGCCTGCTTGTGCACTCCGCCTTGATGGCCGGTCCAGCGTGTTGCAAGACAAGGTCCTGCAGTCGGCGGCAATGGGCCCGGCTGTTTTCTTCGGTGGTCCGGATCAATTCGGCAAGATTGAGCAGCAGGCCGCCCAGCGGCGGCGCCATAGGCGGAATATCCACGGAGAACGCCGTGGCATGAAGCGCACAATTCAGTCCTTCAGCAAGAGAGAGTGCCGCTGTGACAGGCGCGTCCGGGACGACGTCCGGATAGGTGACAAGCGGCATGTAGCTGAGGCGAGTATGGGGCATGAGAGGCTCCTTGCGTTCCCGGAAACAGGGTTGCGTGCGAAAACTGAGATCAGGAAGAGCGCTGCGGCGGCACCGCCAGCACATCGATGCTGGCGTCCCTCAGAACCTTTTCCGTCACACTGCCCAGCAGCAATTTTTCCAAGCCGCGCCTGCCATGGGTGGCAAGGACGATGAGATCGGCAGGAATCTCGGCTGCCGCCGCCAGTATCTCGTCTTTGGCTGTCGTCTCCTGATAGCGCAGGAGCGAGGCGACCGGCTCGATCTGGATAGACGTGATGAAGTTGGACAAGGCGATCGACGCCTTGCGCCACTCTTCCTCGATGTAAAGCCTTTTCTCACGCTCCGTCACGTCGGACGTCATTGCGAGCCGCAGCATCGGCGCATCGAAAACGTACAGCATCGAATGAGGCAGCCGATCGGTCAGTTGAAGCTTGCGGTAAGATGTCACCGCGTCCCATGAACCATCACTCAGATCCGTCGTCATCAAGACGTGTCGGTACGCCCCCGCCGGTGTCGCATTCACCATCAGGACGGGACAGGGAGCGTTCCGGATCGTCCGTTCCGCGGTCGTGCCGACAAATATGTCGCGAAACAGCTGCCGTCTGTGCGGCCCGATCACAAGCAGGTCTGGTCCTGCCTCGCTTGCCGCCTGAACGATTGCTTGAGACGGTTCGGCGAGGACAACCCTTGCATCACACGGTACGCCGTCAACATTGCGGACCGTGGCGCTCATCTCGCGAAGCAAGACTTCGGCCTCCCGCTTCTCCTCCTCGACAAGTCGCCGCGGCCTGTCTTCATCGACGGCCGTCACGAGCGTGATCGATGCGCCCGATTGTCTTGCCAGAAGCGTCGCCCGGCGAAGAGCGCGATCGGAGCGCTCAGAAAAGTCGGTCGCCACCATGATGTGCTTCATCTCTCACTCCTCTCGTCCTGCTCAGCAGCACTTCACCATAGCGATATGTCGTCAGCTTTGACCTTGATCAAAGATTTCGCCTCAAACAGCGCTATTCTTCATCACAGAAGAGAAAAGAGGCCCATTCGATGCCACACGACCAGTATCAGACCGTTCAGGAAGTCGCCGACCGGCTGAAAGTCAGCGAGGCGACCGTGCGGCACTGGATAAAGGATGGCTCGCTGAGAGCGATCGACATCGGCAAAGGGTGGCGCATCTCCGACGCGGACTTCCAGGACTTTCTTCGCCGCCACGAAACGCGGCCGCGCGAGATTGGCGGGCATTCTGCGGAGGCAGCGCCGACGATTAGACATATCAATGGCTCGAGCATTCAGGAGCACTGATGGCTATCCCCATGCTCACGCCCTTTGCCGAGATCGCATTATTGCTGTTCATGGCGGCCCTGATCGGTCTTTTCGGCGTGCTGTTGCGCCAACCGCTGATCGTCAGCTTCATTGCTGTCGGATTGCTGGCAGGCCCTTCTGCACTGGACGTCGTGCACTCGGACGCCCAGATCGACCTGCTCGCGGAACTCGGGATCGCCGTCCTGTTGTTTCTCGTTGGCATCAAGCTGGACGTTAAACTGATCCGATCGCTCGGCGCCGTCTCATTGATGACGGGACTTGGCCAGGTCGCATTCACCTCGGTGTTCGGCTACCTGATCGGGCTTGCCGTGGGGCTCGACCATCTCACGAGCCTCTATGTCGCCGTGGCGCTCACATTCTCTTCGACCATCATCATCGTCAAACTGCTGTCGGACAAACGCGAAATCGACTCGCTGCATGGCCAGATCGCACTGGGTTTCCTGATCGTCCAGGATCTTGTGGTCGTCATCGCGATGATCGTGCTGTCCGCCATTGGTATCGGCGCTGCCGGCGGCCATGGCGAGGGTTCCGTCCTGACCGTGTTTGTTTCGGGGGCAGCGCTGGTGGCACTGGTTGTCGTCTTTGTCCGCTACCTTGCCACACCACTCACCGAGCGGCTCGCGAAAGCGCCCGAACTGCTGGTCGTCTTCGCCATTGCCCAGGCGGCCGTGTTCGCTGCAATCGGTGAGATTGTCGGACTTGGAAAAGAGGTCGGCGGCCTGCTTGCCGGCGTGTCGCTGGCCTCGACGCCCTATCGCGAAACGATTGCGGCCCGGCTTGCACCTTTGCGGGATTTTCTCCTGCTTTTCTTCTTCATTGCGCTTGGGGCGACGCTGGATCTGTCTCTCCTGGGCGCCAATATCTTCGCCGCCGTCGTCTTCTCCCTGTTCGTTCTCATTGGCAACCCACTGATCGTTCTCGCGATCATGGGCGCAATGGGCTACCGCAAGCGAACCGGCTTTCTCGCCGGCCTGACCGTCGCCCAGATCAGCGAATTCTCGTTGATCTTCGTGGCCATGGGGGTGACGATCGGCCATGTCCGGGAAGACGCTCTCGGTCTCGTCACCATGGTCGGACTGGTGACCATCGCCATGTCCACCTACATGATCACCTATTCCCACACGCTGTTCGCTTTTTTCGAACCACTGCTGGACGTGTTCGAGCGCCGTGACACCTTTCGTGAACCGGCAACTGACGATGATGGCGAGATGGTAGCGGCAGGCGAGATCATCCTGTTCGGGCTCGGACGCTTCGGCAGCTCCATCGGACTGCGACTGCAGCGGCGCGGCATCCCGGTGCTGGGGGTGGATTTCAATCCACAAGCGGTTCAGCGCTGGAGAGACCTGGGCCTTGAGGCCCGCTTCGGTGACGCGACCGACCCCGAATTCCTCGCCGAGCTGCCATTGCAGCGCGCACGATGGGTCGTCTCTACCGTGCCACAGCATGTGACCGGTCTCACTGTGGAGGATGCCCGCAAGACGCTGATCCAGCTGCTGAGAACTGCCGGTTTTCAGGGCGCTGTTGCCGTCACCTCGCATGGGGCGAAGGAGACGTCGGACATGCTGGGTTCGGGCGCTAACCTTGTGCTCGAGCCTTTCCAGGACGCGGCCGACCGAGCCGTCGAACTTCTGTGCGGCGGTCAAGTGCAAGATCGCACCATGATCCCGGATATCGAAACGGAAGGCCGCCAGCTTGCTTGAACGCCTCGCAAGCCGACCCACAACAAGGAACTTGCCATGCCGATCGAAGCTCCCCACAGCCAATCGCCCGAGGCCTGCCTTTCCGCCATGGACGCTTCTCCAAACGGCTTGACCGGATCGGAAGCTTCGCGCCGCCTCGCGGAACATGGGCCAAACCGGTTACCGGAGGTCGTTGGCCGGGGACCGGTGTTGCGGTTCATTGCCCAGTTCAACAATGTTCTGATCTATGTCCTGCTGGCGGCAGCCCTTGTCACCGCCACCCTGCAGCACTGGATCGATACCGGTGTCATCCTTGCCGTCGTACTGGCGAATGCGGCGATCGGCTTTATCCAGGAAGGCAAGGCGGAGGCCGCCATGTCGGCCATCAGGAACATGCTGGCGCCCCATGCGGCGGTCCTCAGAGACGGCGAGCGGCTGACCGTCGATGGCGCAGAGCTCGTTCCCGGCGACGTCGTTCTATTGGAGGCCGGCGACAAGGTACCCGCAGACCTGAGGCTGCTGGATGCGCGTAATCTGGCAGCGCAGGAGGCCATTCTCACCGGAGAATCCGTGCCGGTAGAAAAAGCCGTAACAACAGTTGGCGCAGATGTTCCCCTCGGTGATCGACGCTCGATGCTCTGGTCCGGGACACTCGTGACCCAGGGGACGGCTCGCGGACTGGTGGTCGCAACCGGCGGCAAAACCGAGATCGGTCGAATCGGAGGCCTTCTTGCAGGGGTCGAACAACTGACGACGCCTCTTGTCGAGCAGATGGATCACTTCGCCCGCTGGCTATCATTCCTTATCCTTCTGATGGCCGCGCTTCTTCTGGCCTATGGGTACTTTGTCGGGCACCACGACTTCTCGGAAATGTTCATGGCAGTCGTCGGCGTGGCAGTTTCCGCGATCCCGGAAGGACTGCCTGCCGTAATGACCATCACGCTTGCAATCGGCGTGCAGGCCATGGCCCGGCGGAATGCGATCGTACGTCGACTGCCGGCAATCGAGGCCATTGGCTCCGTCTCGGTGATCTGCACCGACAAGACGGGCACGCTGACCCGCAATGAAATGGTCGTGGCAGCCGTGGAGACACCGGACGGTGCATTTCAGGTTAGCGGAGAAGGCTATGCCCCGGAAGGCATTATCTCGCCCGCCGGCGATCTTACGTCATTGGCGCTGGCAAGTGCCTTGTGCAACGATGCGCATATTACGCTCAAGGACGGTCAATGGGCAGTCGCGGGCGACCCGATGGAAGGCGCCCTTCTTGCCTTTGCTGGCAAGGTCTGCGGAAACCATCGGCACGACCATCGCCGGCTTGATGCCATTCCGTTCGATTCCCGTCATCGCTTCATGGCGGTGCTCGCCGAGAGCACGCGAGGTCGAACGGTCTATGTAAAGGGCGCGCCCGAGCGTGTCTTGCGCATGTGTGGCGATATTGATCTCAAGCACTGGCACCAGCGTGCCGAGGCGATGGCGGGCCAGGGTATGCGGATCCTCGCTCTGGCCGATCGGCAGGAGCCGGGCGAGACCATCGCCCCCGCCAGCCTGGAGCAGGGATTGCGCTTTCTTGGCCTGGTCGGTCTGATTGATCCGCCCCGTCCCGAAGCGATTGCCGCGGTCGCCGAATGCCGGACCGCCGGCATCCGCGTCAAGATGATCACCGGCGACCATGCCGGAACCGCGGCGGCCATTGCGGCCCAGATCGGACTGGAAAACCCGGATCGCGTGCTGACCGGGGTGGACCTGGACAGATTGGACGACGCCCAGCTCGCGCTTGAGGTCGCAACCGTTGATATCTTCGCCCGCACAAGTCCAGAACACAAGCTGCGGCTGGTCACCGCGCTGCAGAGCAATGGCCTATCGGTCGCCATGACCGGCGATGGCGTCAACGACGCCCCGGCGCTCAAGCGTGCCGACGCGGGTATCGCCATGGGCCAGAAAGGATCCGAAGCGGCAAAAGAAGCAGCTGACCTGGTGCTCGCGGACGACAATTTTGCATCCATTGCGGCTGCCGTCCGTGAAGGTCGGACCGTCTACGACAACCTCAAGAAGGTCATCAGCTGGACCCTACCCACGAATGCGGGCGAGTCCATGACCATTGTCCTGGCTCTCCTGATTGGTCTGGCCTTGCCGGTGACGGCGGTCCAGATCCTCTGGGTCAACCTGATCACCGGCATAACGCTCGGCATCGCACTCGCTTTCGAGCCCACTGAGGTCGGTACGATGGCCCGTCCCCCTCGCCCACGGAACGCGCCTATTCTGTCGGGGGAACTCGTCTGGCATGTTATTCTGGTCGCGTTGCTGTTTCTCGCCGCCGTTTTCGGGATCTTTTCTTACGCCATCGACCGCGGTTATCCTCTGGCCCTGGCGCAAACCATGGCGATGAACACCCTCGTGGTTCTGGAGATCTTCCACCTCTTCTTCATCCGCAACATCCACAGCACCTCCCTCACCTGGGCCGCCGTCCGCGGAACCAAGGTGGTCTGGACAGTTGTGATTGCCATCACTGTCGCACAATTCGCCGTCACCTATCTGCCACCACTACAGGCGGTGCTGGGCACCATGCCAGTACCGTTTGTTGACGGGTTGCTGATTACCGCTCTAGGCGCTGTGTTTTTCGCCATCATTGAGATCGAAAAGCAGATCCGGCTAGGACTTAGAAGGAGATAGCCGTGGACGCGCATTGAGCCGGCGCCATTGTCTGGCGCGGCCATCTCTCCGATCTCACAAAGGCCGCCAGTTCAACAGATCGGTCACCGGCGGTTCGGCATGGTTGTCGGCCACCCACGCTGTCAGATCTCCAAGGCAGGCCGGATCTTGCGGACGATCAAGCGGCGCGTCTTGTCGGCTGCGGCCATGCGAAGCGCGGCCTGGAAATCCTGCAACAGGCTCTGATAGTGGTTGTTCCAATCACGATGACCTGCCTGCGTCGGGTCGAGACGTGGCGGCGACAGGAAGTCAGAAATGTCGCCGGAACCATCGGCGTCGAGCCGAAAGGCCGAGCCGATGTGAGGGATAAAAGTCCGCGCCTCTCCGACTACTGATTCAGCGCGTGCCTCTATGGCGGTCAGTGCCTAATCCTCTCCAAGCATCAGGAAAACAGCCTTGCGGATGGTGGTCTGGCGGCAAGCCACACCGCCAACTCGGCGTCGCAAGCGTGTCCGCCGTATACGTCAATCGAGCGGACGCGTGCCCTGACAGCAGTCTCGTCGCCTTGGATCTTCACGGGTGGCTGATGCGTCCGGCCCCAATCACGCCGCTGCCAGCGTATCGAGGAACGATTGCCATTGCGTCGTCTTCGATTGCGGATCAGTCCAAATGTCCTCAATGGCGAAGCGAAGCCCCTTCAGTGTGACAGGTATATCCGTCTCGTATTCTTCTGGATTGTCGAAAATCCTGTTCACCTGATGGAAGACGCGGACGTAGGCCTCGGCGTTGTGATTCATCAGGATCATGATGCTGTCGTTGTCGAGATCGGACGAACCATTGGACCCGACACAGATTTCATTGACCTTCACGCGCGCACCGATCGTCGTTGACGCAGGGACCGCATAGAGGGTCTGTTCGTCTTGGATAGCTCTACTGCCCCGCTTGGCCTTGGGGCGGCGTTGCGCAATTTCCAACGCCAGCTCATTGAGCGTGCGGGTATCCGAGGGATTTCCTTCCTTCGGCATAGATGCTGTCGAAAAGGTCCATCCGCGGTTGTCAAGCCGGTAGGTCATCACCGCTTGAAACTTCGCAGCAGAAATAAACGGTCCAGCTGTGTCGAAGGTGATCTGGAGATCAGGGTTAATCTGCGTCACGCAGCGTTGCAGCGCGTTGAACAGGTAGGCGATAGAGGGCGTGGAGATGCCCAATATGTGGATCCATTTTGCTGTTTGCAGCAGGCCGTCATTAAGCATGTCGTGAAGACGGTTGAGTAGTAGCGAGAAGGAATTTTGGTGCGCGCCCGCAAATGCCCAGCCTTCGAGGCCGAAACCCTTCACGGCCTCGTACCAGGCCTTGCTTTCGGCCTCGTTCCGGCCCTGCAACACATTCAGTAGTTTGGTGGCCCCCGGTTTCCGGTTCTGCACGAAATAATCCAGGTTGAGCAAAGACTGCTTGAGGCAGGCATTGAAGTCCAGCGACAGGCCATTCGCCGCGCACATCGCATGGAGGTTGTGCCCTTCGGCGATCAACCGTTCGGCATGCATGGCGACATTTCCGGGCGTGATGCCGCCGGTTGGAAAATCTAGCGACATTGAATAGTCCGAATGGGTCTCCAGCCAGCGCAGCATGCGTTCGCATGTGGCATCGCCGGTAAACTTGATCCTGTTGCCCTGTATTTGGAAACCGCCGCTGTCACCGATGACCGTGGTTGAATTCCGGTCGCGCAGCTTGACGATGTTGTCTTCGAGTGCCGAGTTCGCCGTCTTCGCAGCCTGGCCCGCGCTGTAGAGAGCGTAGGGATAATGAAACAGCCTGCTCTTGGGGTCGAGAAAGTTCAGGTCGGTTTCGAGGAACGAAAATTGTCGCTTCAAGTGGCTGGAATAGCCGAGCTTTGCGAACTCCTGACTGATCGCGGGGGTGTAAATGGCATATTTTGAAGGTGCGTTAGACATGTCATCCAGCGGAGAATTTTCGCATCTGAATCGTTCGCAATTCTTAAGAATTGCACGGTCTGATTGCGCTATTGATTTAAGTTCGTGGAGTATCCAATGGGACTGGCGGTTAAGAAACAACCAATACGCGACCGGAATTATTACGACGCGCAGTTCGCTACGATCAGA
>DAIMJJ010000115.1:0-13150 GCA_036722275.1 Rhizobium sp.
AACGTAGGCGAAGCCAACGGATTTACAGTCCGTCCCCTTTAACCACTCGGGCATCTCTCCAGTTTTTCGTCCGGATCAAGCGACCAAGCTTTTCAGTCGTGATTGCGGTGGCGTTGGCCCCGCGATCTGCGGCGGGTATATGACGGCCCTTCCCTCTCATGTCAACACGATGAATGTGGAAAAATCCGGAAAAAATTTCTGCCCCCTGAAAATACGGCTCTGGCCGGCGGGTCTATCCCCCACGGTCCCGGGCCGCTATAAGACCGCATGGCAAAAGATCAAAAGACCGACAAGACCGCCCGCGATTCCCACTACGCGACGCTGCGCCGCCAGGTGCGTGACGCCAAGCGTGAGCGGGGCGAAATCCCCACACCCGATCCGCGTAAGGAGCGTCGCAAGGCGACCGACTGGACGCCTCCGGCGCTTGCGCCCGAACAGGTGCGCCTCTACGGACTGCACACAGTGCGCGCGGCCATCGACAATCCCGAGCGCCAGCTGATCAAGCTCAGCGTGACGCAGAACGCTCTCGTCAGGCTCGATATCGGCCCGGTCGATTCCCTGAGCTTTCCTGTGGAAATCGTGACGCCGCAGGATCTCGACAAGCAGCTCGGACCCGATGCGATCCACCAGGGCGCCATGCTTGAGACCCGGCCGCTGCCGGTGCGCCGGCTGGAGGCGCTGCAAGACAGCCCCTTGCTCCTTGTCCTCGACCAGGTGACGGATCCGCACAATGTCGGCGCCATCATGCGCACGGCGGTGGCCTTCGGTGCGGGCGCCGTGATCACCACCATGCGTCACAGCCCGACCGAATCCGGCGTGCTGGCCAAATCCGCATCCGGCGCACTGGAAATGATCCCCTATATCCAGATTACCAACCTGGCGGATGCTCTTGGCGAGTTGCACAAGCTCGGCTTCGTCACCGTCGGGCTCGATTCGGAAGGCCCCGCGCCGCTGGAGGGCACGCTGACCGGCGACAAGGTCGCGCTGGTGCTCGGCTCGGAGGGCAAGGGCCTCAGACAGAAGACGCGGGAAACCGTGCAGGCGCTTGCCCGTCTCGACATGCCCGGTGAGATCAAGTCACTGAACGTCTCGAATGCCGCGGCGATCGCGCTCTATGCCACCCGCCAGCACCTGCTGAAGCGGACGGCATGATCGTCGCCTTCTCGGACCTCGACGGCACGCTGCTCGACCACGAGACCTATTCCTTCGTACCGGCCCGCCGGGCGCTTGCCGCGCTGAAGGCGCGCGGCATTCCGCTCATCCTTGCCAGCAGCAAGACAGAGGCGGAGATGCGCCCGATCGCCCGGTCGATGGGCCTCGACCACCCGATGATCGTCGAAAACGGTGCCGGCATCGTCGGACTTCCTGAGGAGAGCGCACCCTCCGGCAAGGGTTCGGCGAGTCCTTACAATCGCTTGCGAATGGTTCTTAGGCAAATGCCTAAGGAACTTAATGCCTGCTTTGAAGGCTTTGGCGACTGGGATGTTGCGCGGGTTGCCAAGGAGACAGGCCTTCCGCTCGCCGCGGCGCAGCTTGCCTGCCAGCGCCGCTTTTCCGAGCCGGGTCATTTCACTGGCAGCGACCTCCAGAAGCGGGCCTTCGTCGACCATCTCGAACAGGCGGGCTTCACCGCCGTCCAGGGTGGACGCTTCTTCACGCTGATGCCGAAGACCTCCAAGGCCGCGCGCATGACCGAAGTTACAGACCATTACCGGCGCCTGTCCGGCGAACCGGTCCGCACCGTGGCGCTCGGCGATGCGCAAAACGACCTTGCCATGCTTCAGGCCGCCGACCGCGGCTTCATCATCATAAACCCGGCGCATGCGTCGCTCGCCGTGACCGAGCGCGAACGCCTGGGCTTCATCACCCGCTCGCAGAAACCCGGCCCGCAGGGCTGGAACGAATGCGTGCTGTCGCTCGTTGAAACGGGGTTTTAGACGCACGGCCGCAACCGTGCCTTTTCAAGAGAAGGATAGATATGGCGGATTTTCATCAGAACGGGGTGGTCGCCACCCTGCACAATCTGCGCGAACGCTCGCTGGAACGCATGGAAGGAGAAATCGAGCAATTCTCCGCCAATCGGCCGATCACACTGATCCTGCCCTCGCTCTACTCCGAGCTAGAAGCGCCTGCCCTCTCCCATATCGTCGACGAACTCGCGCAGGTGCCGTACATATCCGAGATCGTCATCGGCCTCGACCAGGCCGATCGGGCGCAGTTCGACCATGCCAAGGCCTATTTTTCCCGCCTGCCGCAGAAGCACACCATCCTCTGGCATGACGGGCCGCGCCTGAGCGCCATCGACGCCAGGCTTGCCGAAGCCGATCTTGCACCAGACCAGCCGGGCAAGGGGCGCAATGTCTGGTACTGCATGGGTTATGTGCTCGGCGCGCGCCAGTCCGGCGTGGTTGCCCTGCATGACTGCGACATCACCACCTATTCGCGGGAAATGCTGGCACGGCTGATCTATCCCGTCGCCAATCCCGCCTTCCCTTACGTCTTTTCCAAGGGATACTATCCCCGCATCGCCGAACGTTCGCTGAACGGCCGGGTAACGCGGCTTCTGGTGACGCCGCTGCTCCTGAGCCTGGAACGGGTGATCGGCCATCATCCCTATATCGATTATCTGAAGGCCTTCCGCTATCCGCTGGCCGGCGAGTTCGCCATGCGCACGCATCTGCTGCCCGACATTCGCATTCCCTCGGACTGGGGGTTGGAAATCGGCGTGCTTTCCGAACTCTGGCGCAGCTATTCGAACAATGCGATCTGCCAGGTCGACATTGCCGACGCCTACGACCACAAGCACCAGCCGCTGTCGCAGGAGGACGCCGCAAGCGGCCTGTCGCGCATGTCGATCGATATTTCCAAGGCGCTGCTCCGCAAGCTTGCGACCGACGGCGTGGTCTTCAGCCAGGAGAGCCTCAGAACCCTCAAGGCCACCTATTTCCGGACCGCACTCGACCTGGTGGAAATCTACCACAACGATGCGCGGATGAACGGGCTCTCGACGGATCGGCATCGCGAGGAGCAGGCGGTCGAACTGTTTGCCGCCAACCTCGTCGAGGCCGGCAACATCTTTCTCGACAATCCGAACGCAACGCCCTTCATGCCGAGTTGGAACCGGGTGCAAAGCGCCCTTCCCGATCTTCTGGCCTCCATGCAGGCGGCAGTCCGGGCGGACAGGGAGGACTGACCTCCCCGCCCGCCGAACTCAGGCCGCCGCAGAAGGATCTTTCGCACCGACCGGGGCGATGACAGCAGGACAGTGGAGGAAAGCCGATGCGGTGGATCATGGGCTTCCCGTGCCTGCGGATGATGGACGCAGTAGAGGACGAATCGCTGCGCCTGTAAATTGCGAATTCTTGCCTTTCGTCAACTTGATCGACCGGTCTTGCTCTTTGGCCGATCCTCACGGTCAGGCGATGATCGTCCAGGCATTCGACCAACATGGTTAACGAAGCCGCAACCGAACGCTCCTAGAGTGGAACAGACATCCGCGCTCCGCGTTCCTGCACCCCACGGGAGGAAAGACCATGCTCGACCTTTTCAACACCATCCGCGGCCAGATGCCGGAAACCGCAGACACGGGCACCTTCGCCGATGGCGTCCACACGATTCCCGCCGTCGACCTGAAGGCCGCTTCGAGCCGCGATCACGGCCGCAGCGCCTATGCCCGCGACTACGGCGCGCAGCGCCAGGTTCAACCGCAGCTGATCGGCTACGCCTGAACGGTCTGCGCGCCCCACAAGACAAGAACGATCCCGGCGCGGCGGCGCGCCGGGATCGTTTTCTTTTTGGGCCGGCAAGAATCGTGCGGACGCTCCAGGGTGCTTCGTCTGGCTCCGGTTTGGGAGACCGAGCTTCGGAACAGCTATCGACTTTGCCGCGCTGACTTGGGCAATCGCTCAGAGCGACTGGAAGCCTACCGGGTCATCACGATATCGACATTCTCGCCATTGCTGACCGTGACGAGCTGGGTGATGTCTCCCCCTTGCGTGTAATTGCCGGCCATCCACATGACGCTGGTCACCACGAGGTAGGTTCCATCCGGAACGCCGGAGAAGGAAAAGCGCCCTTCGCCGTTGGCCTGCGTGACCTTGGAATACTGCACCAGCCGCTGGTCGCCGTTCGCCAGCCGGGCATTGCCGAAGGCACTGCTTGCGGTGGCAGCGATTTCGCGGACGTAGGACGTGTTCGGGAGCAGATAGACCCGGCTTCCCGCCGCATAGACAACCATGCCGTCATTGCGCCGGAGGAAAGCCTGACCGGAGATGACGGCTTTGCCGGGTTTGGCGGCGTAAGCGTGTTCCGCAGGGTCGAACGGCGTCTGGATCGTATAGGTCTGTACGCAGCCAGTCATGAACGCCAGCGCCAGCACTGACGCAAAGATCGATGCCCTCATGGCAGCCCCCGCCCATTGATACGCGCAATATGCCACGAGGCCGAAAAGAGTCAACCAGAGCGCGAGGACGGTCGTTCCAGATCGGAAAACCGTTGCCGGGCGCGCCGCGCGACCATGCGCCGGCGCGGTACGATCTCGATTGTAGAAATGTTCAGGATTTTTGGTGCCCCCGGCAGGATTCGAACCCGCGACCCCCTGATTACAAATCAGGTGCTCTACCAACTGAGCTACAAGGGCAGTGAAGCCGTCATTAAGGGCAAAACGGTTTGCGGTAAAGCAAAATCTGGCGGCGGCGGGCTTCCGTGCCGTCGCCGGAGGCGAACCGTTTGGCGGAGCGAACGGCTTGTGGACACAGGGCTTTGTCATGTACCACTGGCGCCGATAACAAAGGACTGCCCATGTTGCGTTCGTTCCGGTCGCTTTCCTTCATCGCCTCCAATTCGGACGAGGCCCAGGCCTCGCGGGAGGAGCTTGCGGCCCGTTATGGCAGCGTCGAGCCGGCGCAAGCGGACGTGATCGTCGCGCTTGGCGGTGACGGCTTCATGCTGCAGACGCTGCACGACACGATGAATTCGGGCAAGCTCGTCTACGGCATGAACCGCGGCTCGGTCGGCTTCCTGATGAACGACTATTCGGTCGAGAACCTGCGCGAGCGGATTGCCGCCGCGGTCGAGAACGATTTCCACCCTCTGAAGATGACGACCACCAATGCCGACGGCTCCAGTTCGATCGCGCTTGCCATCAACGAGGTGTCGCTGCTGCGGCAGTCCTACCAGGCGGCCAAGCTGCGCGTGCTGATCGACGGCAAGGTGCGTCTGGACGAGCTCATTTGCGACGGCCTGATGGTGGCTACACCGGTCGGTTCGACCGCCTATAATCTGTCGGCCCACGGACCGATCCTGCCGCTCGAGGCGCCGCTTCTGGCGCTGACACCCGTCAGCCCGTTTCGTCCGCGTCGCTGGCGCGGAGCGCTGCTGCCCAACAGGGTGACCGTCGAAATGATCGTGCTGGAGCCGGAGAAACGGCCGGTCAACGCGGTGGCCGATCATACCGAGGTCAAGTCGGTCCTGCGCGTGCACATCGCCCAGTCGGAGGACACGACCGCGCGCATTCTCTCCGATCCCGACCGCTCGTGGTCGGATCGCATTCTCGCCGAACAGTTTTCAGACTGAGGGAGATTTCCGCATGGCCTTGATCCCTGCCCTACGCGCCGGCCTGATCGGCCTTCTTCTTGCCGCCGGACCTGCCCTTGCCGAGGATATCGACCAGTTGCCGGTGACCGCGACCTTCGTCATCAGTGGCGGCTTCTGGGAAGGCGACGGGGAGACGCTGCCGCTTCCGGCTGCCCCGCCCGCTGCCGCCACGGCCGAGAGCACCGCCGCACCGTCGCAAGGCGAAACTAAGACGATGCCGGAGCCGCGCGGCGGCTATTACAAGCTCATCGCCATCCGCCAGCCGGACCGGACCGCCAAGATCTATCTTCAGCAGATCCTCTCCGGCGAATCGGGCCCGCAGGTGGTGGAAAGCGTCGAACTTGAGGAGTTCGCCGCGATTCGCCCCTATGTCACCGACATCCGGCCTGAGGATTCGACCGGTGTTAGCCGCCAGCCGGGATTCTTCGCCACGGTTTATCTGAAGACCGATCCGGCCCAGGTCGAACCCGAGAGCTGGACGGTGCTGATCGACGAGTTCGGCGAGATCCGCGTCGAACGCGCCACCAACTGAAACGCCTCAGACAAAACCGAGACAAAACAAAACGGCGGAACCGGGGTCCCGCCGTTTTGCATGTCTGAATGGTCGCCGCGATCAGTCGATGTCGCTGACCGAATCGGCACTGCCGCTGATGCGATGGGCGAGCGCCGCCTCCATGAACTCGTTGAGGCCGCCGTTCAGGACCGTATCCGGATCGGTGCTCTCGACGCCGGTGCGCAGGTCCTTGACCAGCTGGTACGGCTGCAGGACGTAGGAACGGATCTGATGGCCCCAGCCGATGTCGGTCTTGGACGCCGCTTCCGCGTTGGCCGCGGCTTCGCGCTTCATCAGTTCCGCCTCGTACATGCGGGCGCGCAGCATTTCCCAGGCCTTGGCCTTGTTCTTGTGCTGCGAGCGCTCCTGCTGGCAGGCCACGACGATGCCGGTCGGAATGTGCGTGATACGCACCGCCGAGTCGGTCGTGTTGACGTGCTGGCCGCCGGCGCCCGACGAGCGATAGGTGTCGATGCGGCAATCGCTTTCGTTGATCTCGATGTTGATCGAGTCGTCGACGACCGGGTAGACCCAGACCGACGAGAACGAGGTGTGCCGGCGGGCGTTCGAATCATAGGGCGAAATGCGCACCAGACGATGCACGCCCGATTCGGTCTTCAGCCAGCCATAGGCATTGTGGCCCTTGACGTGGATGGTCGCCGACTTGATGCCTGCTTCTTCGCCGTCATGGACTTCCAGCACCTCGACCTTGAAGCCCTGCTTCTCGGCCCAACGGATATACATGCGCAGAAGCATATTGGCCCAGTCCTGACTTTCGGTGCCGCCGGCACCGGAATGGACTTCGAGATAGGTGTCATTGCCGTCGGCTTCGCCCGACAGCATGGCCTCGACCTGGAGCTTGCCGGATTCCGCCTTCAGCGCCTTCAGCGCGTCCTCGGCTTCCTTGACGACCTGCTCGTCGCCCTCTTCCTCGCCCATCTCGATGAGCTCGATACTGTCGGCCATCTGCTGTTCGAGGCGCTTGACGCCATTGATGCTGTCCTCCAGCTGCTGGCGCTCGCGCATCAGCTTCTGGGCTTCCTGGGCATCGTTCCAGAGGTTCGGGTCCTCTGCCTTGTTGTTCAACCAGTCCAGTCGTCTTATCGCCTGGTCCCAGTCAAAGATGCCTCCTCAGCAGGCTTATGGCCTGCTTGATTTCGTCGACTACATTCTCGATTTCATTGCGCATCGCGATTGATTTTCACCTCGGTGTACAAACTGGCCCGTCAATTAGTTGCGGCCGCCCTCGATGTAAAGGGGCGGCCGCCAGACAGGACGGAAGGTTCAGGTTCAGAAGAGGCCGCCGGCACCGGAGGTAACGGCCTGGTTGGCCTGGGGCGATTCCCGGAGGATTTCCTCGGGCGCCACATATTCCTCCATGCCGATGACCGAGAAGGTGTCGGCCGGGCCTGTTCCGGGCTTGAAGGCCTCGATGATCGTGTCGGGATCGCCTTCGGTCGCATACATGCCGGTCTTGCGGTTGACCGGAATGAGGCTCATGCCTTCCGGCAGACGGAACTTGCCCGGCGGCGTTCCGACGACGGCGGCCTGCATGAACTCGTTGAAGATCGGCGCCGACATTGAACCGCCGGTCGAACCGCGGCCGAGCGGGGCCGGATTGTCGAAGCCGATATAGAGGCCGGCGACGAGATCGGGTGTGTAGCCGACGAACCAGGCGTCCTTTTCGTCATTGGTGGTACCGGTCTTGCCGGCCACCGGGCGGTCGAGCTTGATCTTGCCGGCGGCGGTGCCGCGCGAAACCACGCCTTCCATCATCGAGGTGATCTGATAGGCGGTCATCGGGTCGAGAACCTGCTCGCGATTGTCGACGACGGTCGGCTCTTCCTGGCCGTCCCAGCCATTGGCATTGCAGCCTTCGCAGACGCGTTCCTCATGACGGAAGATGGTCTTGCCGTAGCGGTCCTGGATGCGGTCGATCAGCGTCGGCTTGATCTGCTTGCCGCCATTCGCCAGCACCGCATAGGCCGACACCATGCGCAGCACGGTGGTTTCGCCCGAGCCGAGCGACATGGCGAGCACCGGGTTCATCTTGTCGTAGATGCCGAAACGTTCGGCATATTCGGCAACCAGGTTCATGCCCATGTCGTTGGCGAGGCGCACCGTCATCAGGTTTCGCGACTTCTCGATGCCGAGGCGCAGGGTCGAGGGGCCGGCGGACCCGCCGCCATAGTTCTGCGGCCGCCAGACCTGGCCGCCGGCGACGAATTCGATCGGCGCGTCCATGATGACCGAGGCCGGGGTATAGCCGTTGTCGAGGGCGGCTGCGTAGACGAAGGGCTTGAAGGACGAACCCGGCTGGCGCATGGCCTGGGTGGCGCGGTTGAATTCCGACTGGGCGTAGGAAAAACCGCCGACCATGGCGAGCACGCGGCCGGTATGCGGATCCATGGCGACCAAACCGCCCTGCACCTTCGGCGGCTGGCGCAGCTTGTAGCCGCCGTCTTCCTTCTTTTCGACATAGACGACGTCGCCGGTTGACAGCACGCCTTCCGGCGACTTCGCCGTCTTGCGGTCGCCCGTCGCGGAACGGAAGGCCCATTCCATGTCCTTGGCGGCGATCACACCGGTCTGGCGATCGGCGGCGACCTTGCCGCCGGCTTCCTTGTCCGGCTGCAGACCGATGTCGACGCGCGACGACGAGACGGCGAGCACGGCGGCGAGTTTCCATTCCGGAACGTCGCTGAGGCCGTTGACCTTGGCAAGTTCGACACCCCAGTCGCCGTCGACGGGGATCTTGGTCACCGGGCCGCGATAGCCGCGGCGCTGGTCATAGATGATCAGCCCGTCCTGTAGGGCCTTGCGCGCGACGATCTGCATCTGCGGATCGAGCGAGGTGCGCACAGACAGACCGCCCTCGTAGAGCGCCTTGTCGCCATATTTCTCGATGATCTGGCGACGGACCTCCTCGGCAAAATAGTCCGAGGCGAAAAGAGAGGGACCGGTGCGCCGGCCGGTGACGCCGAGCGGCTGTTTCTTGGCTTCCTCGCCGTCGGCCTTGGCGACAAAACCGTTCTCGACCATGCGGTCGATGACCCAGTTGCGGCGCTCGATCGCCGCCTCGGTGTGCCGGAAGGGGTGGTAGTTGGACGGGCCCTTGGGCAGCGCCGCGAGATATGCGGTCTCGGCGATGGTGAGCTCGGTCACCGCCTTGTCGAAATAGGTCAGCGCCGCCCCGGCAATGCCGTAAGCGTTCATGCCGAAGAAGATCTCGTTGAGATAGAGTTCGAGGATCTTGTCCTTGGAATAGGTTTGCTCGATTCGGAAGGACAGGATCGCTTCCTTGACCTTGCGGTCGATCGTCTGGTCGGCGGACAAGAGGAAGTTCTTCGCCACCTGCTGCGTGATCGTCGAGGCGCCGACCGGGCGACGGCCGGAACCGAGATTCTGCACATTGACCAGGATGGCGCGGCCGAGGCCGTAGATGTCGACGCCGGGGTGATTGTAGAAATTCTTGTCTTCCGCCGACAGGAACGCCGCTTTGACGCGGTCAGGGATCGCCTGGATCGGCAGGAAGAGGCGGCGCTCGCGCGCATATTCAGCCATCAGTGCGCCGTTGCCGGCATGAATGCGCGTCGTGACCGGCGGCGCATAGCTCGACAACACCGCATAGTCCGGCAGATCCTTCGTGACCCCGTTGAGGTAGACGGCGACGACACCTGCCACCACAAGGGCCAGGACGGACGCGAGTCCGAAGAGATAACCAATCAGTCTGATCATGTTCGAGCTACCGGCAAGGCTTTCGGTTCAGCGCGCAATGGGCGAACATCGCACATAGAGTGGCGTTATGCACGTCATACGGCCCTTGGCAAGACGCAACGGGCCCTGTTCGGAGTAACGGCCCGAATGTGAGGAAAATAGGGCCACCAATCACTTATGCACGGCGCAGGACGCCGCGCCACCTGGACCGCTCAGCCGCCGTTGGCGACGACCGGAACGCGGTAGCGCTGGATCGCCGCGGCCAGGAGGTCGGCGATCTTCACGCGCCAGACCGGATCCAGCAGCAGCTTTTCGTCTTCCTTGTTCGACAGGAAACCGAGCTCCAGCAGGATCGAGGGAACGTCATGGGCCTGCAGCACTCGGAAACCGGCATAACGATGCGGATTGTTGATCAGCTGCACCTGCCCCTCGAAGGATTTCACCACCGAATCCGCCATGGCGATGGAAAAGGCCTGGGTTTCGCGACGGGTGAGATCAAGCAGGATGTCCGACACCTCGGCCGGCTCGCTGGAAAGGCTGACGCCGCCGACGGCATCGGACAGGTTTTCGCGCTCGGCCAGGTCTTCCGCCATGCGGTCGGAGGCTTTGTCGGAAATCGTGTAGACGGTCGCGCCGCGGATGTTGTTCTGGCGCAAAGTGTCGGCGTGGAAGGAAATCAGGAGATTGGCGCCGCGCTGGCGCGCGATCGTCACGCGCTCGGACAAGGACAGGAACTCGTCGCCTTCGCGCACCAGAAAAGCCTCGATGCCCGGCTCGCCCTTCAAGCGATCGGCCAGTGCCTTGGCAAAGGCAAGGGTGATCTCTTTCTCGGGCGTCTTCGTCGTCGCGCCCGCCGCACCGGCATCAATGCCGCCATGTCCCGCGTCGATCGCGATCACGAAGGCACCGGAGGCCTCAGAAGGCGCCGGGGTGACGCGATCGCCCCTAAGGGCGGTCGATGACGCCTGCACGCTCGCCGTCATCCAGGTCTGGTCCTCGACCAGTTTGTCGAACACCTCCTTCGAGGCCATTTCGGCGTCGAGCACGAGGCGAAAACCCCGGCCGTCCTCATTGGCGACGATATCGCTGGAGACGAGCCGCGCGGGCCGCTCCGCCGTCAGCACCAGACGCGCGGAGTCGGCATCCATAGAACCGAAGCGGATGTCGCGAAAGAGGCCCCTCGCCTCAAGATCTGCCGCCGGGAAGGTGAAGACCGTCGACGGCAGGTCAACGACGATACGATCGGGCCTGGCAATGTAGCGCACCGCGATCTCAGGCCGCCGGTCGAACTCGATAACGATCCGGGTGCGGGCGCGGTCCCCGACGATACGGGCGGCATAGGCCGCAAGCGGGTCTGCGGCGACATCCGCTTCGGTTTGCGCCTCGGTCGATGCCGCATGCGCAGCGCCACCTGCAACCGCCAGCAGCAGCATTAGGCCGATTCGCGCTCCGTCACGCCGGAGGCGAAGCATCAAGTCCCGCCAGGACAGGCTCATATTCAAGTCGCTTCCCCGTATCGCCAAGCCGAGGATCGGAAGGTTTGCCGCCACCTTTTGAGCCGATCATCGACGAAATCCGTCCTGTGCGAAGGCAAACCGCAAGGATTTTCGCTGCTGACCTGTGCCAAAACGGCACAAAGCGTCTTCACGTGCAAAAATCCCGATTCCACCTCCGAACCAGCTAATCAATCGGTATTATGGCATAATTTCGTTTCCCCTTGCTATTGTCACAGAGAAAACATACAAGGCAGATGAGGGTTAAAAGTGCCAACGGGATAGAATGACCGCCACGGCTGCCAACCTCTTCAAGGACTTGGCGCCTAGCTTGTCGGATCTTCATCCGCCGTCTCCGCTTTTTTTCCTGAAACTGGTTTAACACGCCGGCCCGGCCGGCAAATGCAACTGGTGGTTTCCACCGCATGCTCTAATGAGCACTCATCGGGTCCCAAGGGGCTCAAGTCATTGTCGTTTTCGTTCGGTCTTTGATGTCATTGCAGTTGATCTTGAACACTTTTGGCGGATCGGGCTTTTCAAGCATTCCGACAGCCGTTCAAGTGCTGCCGGCGCACCCCACCGGGCGGGAACATTTCTATCCGGCGTCATGCCCCCAAGGCCTCATCCGCACCACAGTCATGCGAGCGGGTGACATCCTTCCTGGCGGCGCCGAGGAGCACAGCTTAAATGGCAGACAGAATGTTGATCGACGCGTCTCACGAAGAAGAGACGCGGGTTGTCGTCGTACGCGGTAACCGCATCGAAGAATTCGATTTCGAGTCCCAGCACAAGAAACAGATTAGGGGCAATATCTACCTGGCGAAGGTGACGCGCGTCGAGCCCTCGCTGCAAGCCGCCTTTGTCGACTACGGCGGCAACCGCCACGGCTTCCTGGCCTTCGCCGAAATCCACCCGGACTATTACCAGATCCCCTATGCCGACCGGCAGGCGCTGTTGAACGCCGAGGCCGAAGAGCATCGCCGCGAAGACGATGCCGACGGCGATGACGCCCCGGTCGTCGATCTGGCGACGCAGGACCAGCCCGATATCGGGATCGTCGAGAGCGTAGAGGCCGAACCGGCCGTCGAAGTCGAAGCCGCGGTCGTTGAAGTGTCCGCGACGGAAGTGCCCGCCGAAGAGGCCGCCGCGGCCGAAGAGGCTGTGGCCGGCGAAGAAGCCCCGAAGGCCAAGCCGAAGCGCACCCGCAAGCCGCGCGCCAAGAAGACCGCCGAGACAGAAGCAGAAGTTTCCGCCGCGATCGATGGCATTGAGGACGACGGCAAGGGCGACATGGCCGCCCTGTTCGAGACCGACGACGAGATTTCGGAAGAGGCCGGCGGACGCCGCGGTCGCGACGACGACTTCGATGATGATGACGACGATCACATCGAAGAAAAGGAAGAGATCGAATCCGTCGGCGCAGAAGACGCCATGGAAGAGGTTCCGGACCGCATCGTGCGCAAGCCGCGCAAGCAGTACCGTATCCAGGAAGTCATCAAGCGCCGCCAGATCCTGCTCGTGCAGGTGGCCAAGGAAGAGCGCGGCAACAAGGGCGCGGCTCTCACCACCTATCTGTCGCTCGCCGGCCGCTATTCGGTGCTGATGCCGAACACGGCACGCGGTGGCGGCATCTCCCGCAAGATCACCAATCCGGCCGACCGCAAGCGGCTGAAGGAAATCGCCCGCGGTCTCGAAGTGCCGCAGGGCATGGGCGTGATCCTGCGCACGGCCGGGGCCAACCGCGGAAGAACGGTCACCCGCCTGACCGACACGGGCCTGGATTTTTCGCCCT
>DAIMJJ010000116.1:0-13073 GCA_036722275.1 Rhizobium sp.
AGCGCCTCGTCGTCCGACCAGAGGATGCGCCCGAGCGCCGGCTCGGCGGCGATCAGCGCGGCGGAGAAAGGCGCATCGGGCGTGCGCATCAGCGCCTCGTGGCGCGCAATGGTCGGAAAGTCGAGGACTTCGCGGGCAACCGCAAATTTCGAGACATTGAGGAAGATGTCGTCGGGGCGCTCGGCCAGCGCGCGGTCGAGTTCGGCCGACAGCGCCTCGAACCGCCCGGTCAGGCGATGATGGTTGACGATCAGCGCCATGTGCCGGTCGTTGTGCCGGTCGAGCCCTTCCAGCAGCGGCTCCATCTCGGCGAACCGGCCGGCACGAAACAGGGCGCTGGCCACGGCAAAGGTCAGGTCCGGCGCGCCGGGGTTGAGCCGGACCGCGCGCGGCCCGATCGACGCGATGAGATCGAAGAGGCCGGCCGCGTGCGCGAGCGTCACCGCCAGCTTGAGATAGGCGGCGGCGGCCTTGCCGTCGATTTCGTCATCGACGATTTCCGCCGCGCGGGCAAAGGCCTGCGCCGCCTCGGCCCGGTTGCCGCTCTTGTACTGGATATTGCCGATGAGGGCAAAAAGCGCCGGCTCGCCCGGTTCCCCTTCAGCGAGTACGCCTTGCGCAAGCCGCAGCGCCTCGGCCAGGCGGCCCGCCTGGTATTCCTTCAGCGCCTGCTCGAACCCCACCGCCATGGCTTTTGCCTCCATCCCGCGCGGTGAGGCTTACGGAGCGACGATTGCACGAGGCTGGCGGGGGGGATGGGGTGGGCAACCGCCGACAGGTTCAGGTCGGCATGGGCAAGGGCGCGGACACCTCCGACCGGTCGTCGGCGATGGTCGGCTTGAGCTTAATGCCGAGCGCGTGCAGAACCTTCATGATCGTGCCGAACTCCGGATTGCCCTGACCGCTGAGCGCCTTGTAGAGCGCGGCGCGGCTCATGCCGACGTCGCGCGCCAACTGGCTCATATTGCGGGCGCGCGCCACGGTTCCCAGGCACTGGGCGATGAAGGCGGGATCCTCGGTCTCGAAGGCGGCCGCAACATATTCCTCGACGGCTTCTTCCGTATCGAGGAATTCCGCGCTGTCATAGGGGGTGGTGTTCAGTGTCATCGTCTCCGTCCTTCATTTCCTTCGCGAGCCTATGCGCCCTGGCGATGTCACCGCGCTGCGTGCTCTTGTCGCCCCCACACAGCAATATGATGAGGATGGCGCCTCGCCTCAGGAAATAGACGCGATAGCCGGGGCCATAATCGATACGAAGTTCGCTTACGCCGTCTCCGACGGGTCGGACATCACCCGGGTTCCCCGCCGCAAGCCGGTCGATGCGGACCGCAATACGCGCCACCGCCCGCGCGTCCTTCAGAGCTCGGAGCCATTCAGCGAAAATTGCGGTCTTTTCGATCCTCGCCATTCACCGGAATGTACTCCAAAGAGTACACACCAACAATAGACGAAGACGAGATCAGAGGAGTGTGCAGCCGCCGGCGCCGTGATGGACGCCCCCTGCCCTCACCTAAACGTCATCACGATCTTGCCGATATGCTGCGAGCTTTCCATCAGGCGATGGGCTTCGACGACGGCGTCGAAGGGGAGCACCGTGTGGATGACGGGGGCGACGGTGCCGGCTTCGAGCAGGGGCCAGACCTCGGCGACGAGTTCGTCGCGGATGCCGCGTTTTTCCTCGGCGGTGCGCGGGCGCATGGTGGAGCCGGTCACGGTCAGGCGCTTGACCATGATGGGGGTCAGATCGACCTTGTCGGCGACCGAGCCGCCGAGGAAGGCGATGATCGACAGACAGCCGTCCTTAGCAAGACAGGAGAGGTTCTTCTGGAAATAGGCGGCGCCGATCATGTCGAGCACGGTATCGACGCCACGCTTGCCCGTCTCGGCCTTGATGACCTCGACGAAATCCTCGGTTCTGTAGTTGATCGCACGCTTGGCGCCGAGTTCGACGCAGGCCTTGCACTTCTCGTCGGAACCGGCGGTGGTGAAGACCTCGGCGCCGAAGGCCTTGGCGAGCTGGATGGCAGTCGTGCCGATGCCGGACGTGCCGCCGTGGATCAGCACGGTCTCGCCCTCGGTCAGGCCCGCCATCTGGAAGAGATTGGCCCAGACAGTGAAGAAGGTTTCCGGCAGGGCCGCGGCCTTCACCGCGTCATAGCCCTTGGGCCAGGGCAGCGCCTGGCCGGCGGGGACGGTGCAGTATTCGGCATAGCCACCGCCATTGGCGAGCGCGCAGACCTTGTCGCCGATCGCATAGTCCTCGACCCCTTCGCCGAGGGCCACCACTTCGCCGGCCACTTCCAGGCCGAGCACGGGGCTTGCATCCTTCGGCGGCGGATAAGTGCCCTGGCGCTGGGCGACATCCGGCCGGTTGACCCCGGCGGCTTCGACCCGAACGAGGATCTCGCCTGCGCGCGGCGACGGCAGCGGACCGGAGGACAACTGCATGACCTCGGCCTCGCCGAAGGCCGGCAGATCGACAAACCGCATGGACGGGGGAAGGTGCATGGCGAAACTCCTTGTCACTCGCGCCGGATGCCTTCGACATAGGACATGGGCGCGGTTGTGAAAAGGAGGCTCATTGCCGCGGCAACGAGGATGGAGCCGCTCAACGCCCGGTGTAGAGGTCGATCACCAGTCCGCTATCGCTGCTTTTCGCCTTCTTTTTCAGCTCGGCGATTTCCGAGGACACGCGGTTGATGTCGTCGATGACGAGGCCCTGCGGCAGCTCAAGAACGCCAATGGAGCAGCGCATCAGCGGGAATTCGCGCTCGTGTCCGTGGCGGTCCTGGCCCTGGATGCGCCCCGCCGCGCGGTCCTCGCCGGAATAGAGCTCGATCACGTCGTCATGGAAGTCGGACAGCAGGCGGTCGAGGATCTCGGCCAGCTCGTCGCGCGTCCAGTCGCGCAGGCCGATGAAGAAATCGTCGCCACCGACATGGCCGAGGAAATCGCCCTCGGCGAAGAAATAGCGCCTGAGCAGGGCGGCAAACAGCGAGATCGCGTGGTCGCCGCTCTGGAAGCCGTAGTGATCGTTGAACGGCTTGAAATGGTCGAAGTCGCAATAGCAGAAGAAGCGGCTGTCATCGCCGTCGCGGGCGAAATCCTGCATCAGGTCGCGGATGGCGCGGTTTCCGGGAAGGCCGGTCAGCGGGTTCTGGTCCTGCGCCGTCTTCAGCTGCTTCTCGTTGATGATGCGGATCAGCGAGGCGGCGGAGACGACGCCGGCATAGCGCATGTTTTCCGTCAGGATGACGCAGTCGGAGCCGTCCATATTGGCGAAGATCGACATCAGCCGCTCGGCATCGGCATCGAGGCCGACGATCGGCGCGCGCTCGACGAAATGCGAGATGGCGCGCTCATAGACCTTGTTCTTCAACAGGTCGCGGCCGAAGGGCTGGTAGATGAATTCCTTCAGGTGGAACTCGTTGATGATGCCGCGCGGCTCGCCATTGGCGTTGAGCACCGGGAAGAAGGACTGGCGCGGATTGCGGCGGAAGAGATCGAAGACGCTGTCGATGCTCTCGTGCTCGTACACGGTCGGCATGTGCTCGATCTGCCGACGGATGAGGATCTCGTCGAGTGACTGGGCACTGCGACGCACCTTGCCGATCTCCTGGAGATGCGGGAAAGACGGCTTGAGCTCCGTCATCAGCGTCGTCGGGCGGGCGATGAACCAGCCCTGCACCAGGTCGACGCCGAATTCGCGGCAGGCGATGAATTCGGCCTCGGTTTCGATGCCCTCGGCAATCACCCGAACACCGAGCACGTGGCAGAAATTGACGATGTTCTTGACCAGGTGGCGCTTGCGCGGATTGCCGTCGAGGCCGGCGATGAAATGGCGGTCGATCTTCACATAGTCGAGCGGATAGTCGCACAAGAGCTTCATTTCGCCGTGGCCGACACCGAAATCGTCGATCGCCAGCTTGAAGCCGGATTTTCTGAGCCGTGCCACCAGACCGGCGAATTCCGGCACGCTGGTATTGTCGAAGCGCTCGGACAGTTCGAAGCAGATCGAGGAGGGCGGAATATTGGCCTGGCGCAGATGCTGAAGGACGCTGTCGATCAACTCGTCGCCGCGCGCGATCAACCGGACGTCGAGGTTGAGGAAGAGCGTGGTTTCTGAAAAATTGGGCAGGGTGGCGAATTTCGCCAGCGCCCGGCTCGACACCATCTGCTCGAGCGCCAGCAGCTGGCCGGTGCCGGCGGCCTGATCGAGCAGGTCGAGCGGGCTTTCAAAGCCGATGCGGTCATGCCCGCGCATCAGGCTCTCGTAACCGAAGACGGCGCCGGTGCCGACCTCGACGATCGGCTGAAGGGCATTTTCGACGACAAGCTTGGCGAGGGTGAGCAACTGGTCATTGGCGAAACGGCGCACTATGCCCTTTTCCACCGCGGCGCCCGAAACCATGATCTCTCTCCAAAATGGACTTGGTGTTATGGCGCCAAGGCTTGCTTGCCAATCGTCAAGAAAACCTTTCCGGAATGTGAAGCTTTGATGAAGATTGCATGTCGGACGAAGGGAGCGTCAGAGGCCCGCGCCGATCGTCGCTAATCGGCGTAAGGCTGTCGCGAATTTTTGTTGATTGATCAGTCAATCAAAAATACACTGGCGACAATTCAAGAGGATCCCGCATGCCGAAGGTCGGAATGGAACCGGTGCGCCGCAAGGCGCTCGTCGATGCCGCGCTGCGCGCGATCGGTCATCACGGCTCGCTGGCCGTCACCATGTCGGAAATCGCCCGCGAGGCCGGCGTTTCGCCGGCACTGGCCCATCATTATTTCGGCTCCAAGGAACAGCTGCTGATCGCGACGATCCGCAATCTGCTGCAGGCGCTGCGCCGCGATGCGGCGGCGGCCCTTCGGCACGCCCGCACCCCGCGCGAACGGATCTCGGCGGTGATCCGCGTCAACTTCCAGGCCGACCAGTTTGCGCCCGAGACGGTCGCCGCCTGGCTCGCCTTCTATTCCGAGGCGCAGCGCTCGGAGGAAGTGCGCCGGCTGCTGGCCCTCTATGCCCGGCGCTTGCATTCGAACCTGATGTCCGGCCTTGCGCCGCTCTGCCCGCGCAGCGACGCCGGCCGCATTGCCGACGGCGCCGCGGCGCTGATCGACGGGCTCTACATCCGCCAGTCGCTGAAGGCCGCCCCGCTGTCGATCGAGGCCTCGGTGGCGCTGGTCGAGGATTATGTGACGGGGCAGCTTGCCTCCCACCCTCCCCTCGAGGGGGAGGGTCGGACCAAAGGTCCGGGGTGGGGTGACGTATGAGCGCAGCCGGACGAACGAAACGATCAAGCAAGATCACCCCCACCCGCCGCGTTGCGGCGACCTCCCTCCTCAAGGGGGAGGCGGAGACAAACCACCCGTCTGGAGACAGGACATGAAAGCCCAACCGCAAGCCTCCCACTTCATCGACGGGGAATATGTCGAGGATACCGATGGCACCGTCATCGAAAGCATCTATCCGGCCACCGGCGAGGTGATCGCCAAGCTGCACGCGGCAACGCCGGCGATCATCGAGAAGGCGATCGCCTCGGCCAAGCGCGCGCAGAAGGAATGGGCCTCCTGGAGCCCGACCGCCCGCGGCCGCGTATTGAAGAAGGCCGCCGAGATCATGCGGGAACGCAACCGCGAGCTCTCCGAACTCGAGACGCTCGACACCGGCAAGCCGATCCAGGAAACGATCGTCGCCGACCCGACCTCGGGCGCCGACAGCTTCGAATTCTTCGGCGGCATCGCCGCGACCGCGCTGAACGGCAGCCAGATCCCGCTGGGCGGCGACTGGGCCTATACCAAGCGCGTGCCGCTCGGCGTGGTCGTCGGCATCGGCGCCTGGAACTATCCGCAGCAGATCGCCTGCTGGAAGGGTGCGCCGGCGCTCGCCGCCGGCAATGCGGTCGTTTTCAAGCCTTCCGAAGTCACCCCGCTCGGCGCCTTGAAGATCGCCGAGATCCTGATCGAGGCGGGTGCGCCGAAGGGCGTCTACAACGTCATCCAGGGCGACCGCGAGACCGGCCCGCTGCTCGTATCCCACCCCGACGTCGCCAAGGTGTCGCTGACCGGCTCGGTGCCGACTGGCCGCAAGGTCGCCGGCGCCGCCGCCGCGCAGCTCAAGCATGTGACGATGGAACTCGGCGGCAAGTCGCCGCTGATCGTCTTTGACGACGCCGACATGGAAAGCGCCATCTCGGGCGCCATGCTCGCCAATTTCTATTCGACCGGCCAGGTCTGCTCTAACGGCACGCGCGTCTTCGTGCACAGCGCCATCAAGGACCGCTTCCTCGACCGCCTCAAGGCCCGCACCGAGGCCATCCTGATCGGCGACCCGCAGGACGAGGCCACCCAGATGGGGCCGATGGTCTCGTTTGCCCAGCGTGAAAAGGTCCTGTCCTATATCGAGAAGGGCAAGGCCGAGGGCGCCCGCCTGATCACCGGCGGCGGCATTCCAAACACCGTGTCCGGTGAAGGCTATTTCATCCAGCCGACCGTGTTTGCCGATGTTACCGACGCCATGACCATCGCGCGGGAAGAGATCTTTGGCCCGGTGATGTGCGTGCTCGACTTCGATGACGAGGCCGACGTGATCGCGCGCGCCAACGACACCGAGTTCGGCCTGGCGGGCGGCGTCTTCACCGCCGACATTTCCCGCGCGCACCGCGTGGTCGACCAGCTGGAAGCCGGCACGCTGTGGATCAACACCTACAATCTCTGCCCGGTCGAGATCCCGTTCGGCGGCTCGAAACAGTCGGGTTTCGGCCGCGAGAACTCGGCGGCGGCGCTCGAGCACTATACCGAGCTGAAGACGGTCTATGTCGGCATGGGCAAGTGCGAGGCGCCGTATTGAGCTTCGAGGTGATCTCCCCCCTTGAGGGGGAGATGTCGGCGTAGCCGACAGAGGGGGGTGTCCGGCCCCTCGCGCGTCGCTACCCCCCTCTGCCCTGCCGGGCATCTCCCCCTCAAGGGGGGAGACCGGACCACGGCCGACGCTTCGAAGAGTTCCTTCTCCCCTTTGGTGGGGGAGAAAGCAAAATCAACACTTTAGCGAAGCTAAATGTTAGATTTTGCAAGTGAGGGTGCCCCCCTCCCCTGCGATTTCTAGCACTGAGCCGAAGCTAAGACGCTGAAACCGCTTCCTCTCCCACAAGGGGAGAGGCGGCGCAGGGGGATAAGACCATGCAGAACGCAGATTTCATCATCATCGGTTCCGGCTCGGCCGGTTCGGCCATGGCCTATCGCCTGTCGGAGGACGGCAAGCACACCGTCATGGTGCTCGAATATGGCGGGTCGGATGCCGGACCGTTCATCCAGATGCCGGCGGCGCTCGCCTGGCCGATGAGCATGCAGCGCTACAACTGGGGCTATCTCTCCGAGCCCGAGCCGAACCTCAACAACCGGCGCATCACCGCGCCGCGCGGCAAGGTGATCGGCGGCTCGTCTTCCATCAACGGCATGGTGTATGTGCGCGGCTCGGCGGAAGACTATACCCGCTGGGAGGAGGCCGGCGCCAAGGGCTGGGGCTATGCCGACGTGCTGCCCTATTTCAAGCGCATGGAGAACTCGCATGGCGGCCAGGAGGACTGGCGCGGCACCGACGGGCCGCTGCATGTCCAGCGCGGGCCGGTGAAGAACCCGCTGTTCAAGGCCTTCGTCGAGGCCGGCCGGCAGGCGGGCTTCGAGGTGACCGACGACTATAACGGCGAGAAGCAGGAAGGCTTCGGCCTGATGGAGCAGACCATCTGGAAATCGCGCCGCTGGTCCGCTGCCAATGCCTATCTCAAACCCGCGCTGAAGCGGCCGAACGTCGAACTGGTGCGCTGCTTTGCCCGCCGGGTGGTGATCGAGAACGGCCGCGCCACCGGTGTCGAGATCGAGCGCGCTGGCAAGATCGAAGTGGTCAAGGCGAACCGCGAGGTGATCGTCTCGGCCTCGGCCTTCAACTCGCCGAAGCTCCTGATGCTCTCCGGCATCGGCCCGGCGGCGCATCTGAAGGAGATGGGGATCGAGGTGGTGGCCGACCGTCCCGGCTTCGGCGCCAACCTGATGGACCACATGGAATTCTACTTCCAGCAGGTCTCGACCAAGCCGGTGACGCTCTATTCCTGGCTACCCTGGTTCTGGCAGGGGGTCGCGGGCGCGCAATGGCTTTTCACCGGCACGGGGCTCGGCGCCTCCAACCAGTTCGAATCGTGCGCCTTCGTGCGCTCGGCGCCGGGCGTCAAGCAGCCGGACATCCAGTTCCACTTCCTGCCCGTCGCGATCTCCTATGACGGCAAGGCGGCGGCGAAGAGCCACGGCTTCCAGGTGCATGTCGGCTACAACCATTCCAAGTCGCGCGGGGCGGTTACGCTGCGCTCGCCCGACCCGATGGCCGATCCGGTCATCCGCTTCAACTATATGAGCACCGAGGAAGACTGGGTAAAGTTCCGCCATTGCGTGCGGCTGACCCGCGAGATCTTCGGGCAGAAGGCCTTCGACGATTATCGCGGCCCGGAAATCCAGCCGGGGGCGCATGTTCAGACGGACGATCAGATCGACGCCTTCCTGCGCGAGCACCTGGAAAGCGCCTACCATCCCTGCGGCACCAGCAAGATGGGATCGAAGGACGACCCGATGTCGGTGGTCGATCCGGAATGCCGGGTGATCGGCGTCGAGGGCCTGCGCGTCGCGGATTCGTCGATCTTCCCCGCCATCACCTACGGCAATCTCAACGGTCCCTCGATCATGACCGGCGAAAAGGCTTCCGACCACATCCTCGGCAAGCAGCCACTGCCCCGCTCCAATCAGGAGCCGTGGATCAATCCGCGCTGGGAGACGAGTGAGCGATAGGGTCAGCAGATCGGTCGGAATCGGATTGTGACCTTGTGTTTGACCAAGCTGCGGGTCTAAGTGGACGGATCCGAGGCCGGCCGCGGAGTGATGCAAGTCGCTTGAACGGGCCGGCACTGCCATTTCCGCTCTGCCGAAACGCAATGCCTATGCCGACCAAACACAGAAAATCGAAGCTGCTGCGGCGATCCCGTGTGATGTGGGGCTCATGGCGCGTCTGGAAGCCGCGGGCGGTGTTCTGGGCGGGCGCGCTGACAATCGGCGTCGTATCGGTCGCTTTCGCGAAGCTCGCCGACGGCGCACAGCATCTGTTCAACGGGATGTTGAACGCCGGACGGTGGTCGTTCCTGCTGCCTCTCGTGCTCACACCGCTCGGCTTCGCTCTTTGTTCCTGGCTGGCGTTTACAGTCTTTCCCGCCTCCCAGGGCTCGGGGATCCCGCAGGCCATTGCCGCCCGGCATCTGCGCGGCGATGACGAACGCAAACGACTGCTGTCGCTGCGGCTGGTGTTCGGCAAGATCCTTCTGACGGTGAGCGGTCTCTTCTTCGGCGCCTCCATCGGACGAGAAGGCCCGACCGTTCAGGTCGGCGCCTCGATCATGCTGCTCTCGGCGCGTATCGGCGGCATGGCGCAAGCGCAGGGCCTGATCCTGGCGGGTTCCGCCGCCGGCATCGCCGCGGCCTTCAACACGCCGCTGGCCGGCATCGTCTTCGCCATCGAAGAAATGAGCCGCACCTACCAGTCGCGGGCCAACAGCCTCGTGCTGACCGCCGTCATCCTGTCCGGCATCTCGGCGCTCGGGCTGATTGGCAGCTACACCTATTTCGGCGCAACCTCGATCTCCGTCGGAACCGCCCGCGAATGGGTCGCGGTCATTGCCTGCGGTATCATCGGCGGTGCCTTCGGCGCAATGTTTTCGGCCGGCGCGCTGCGGCTGTCGCAGAGGATCAAACGCTGGGCGCAATCCGCGCCCCTGGAGCGCAACGTGACCGTTGCCGCCGGTTGCGGCCTGCTCGTTGCGATCATCGGCGTCACCGTCGGCGGCAGCACTTTCGGCACAGGCTATGAGCAGGCACGCAGCGCCATCGAGGGCGACGCCCTGCCCTATGGCTATTTCGTCGCCAAGTTCGCGGCCACTTTCCTGTCGATGATATCCGGCATTCCCGGCGGGATTTTTGCCCCGTCCCTTTCGGTGGGAGCCGGTCTCGGCAGCAGCATCGGCCAAGTGCTCGGCGTCGGTATCGGACTGGCCGCGGTGCTCGGCATGGCGGGATATTTCGCCGGCGTCGTGCAGGCGCCCATGACGGCATTCGTCATCATTCTCGAAATGACCGATAGCCACGAGGGCATCATTAGCCTGATGGCCGCCGCCATGCTCGGTTACCTGACCTCGCGCATGATCTCGCGCGAACCGCTCTATCACGGGCTGTCCCGCGCCTGGGTCGCCGAAGGCGTGCGTATCAAGCGCGCGGTGGCCAAGGCGAACGGCGAGGCGCAATAGCCCCACCCTCATCCCGCCAGCATACCGTCACGCACAGCCTATCCGGTTGACCGCAGGGGTTCACGCCCCCTTCACTGCGAAAACAGCTTCCAGCGCGACGGGCGGAAGCGGATGTCGGCGCCGACGGCGACGGGGGCGTCGAGCGGCACTTCGATTTCGAGATGGTAGGGTTCGTGGCCGTCATTGGCGACGTCGATCTCGGCGATGCGGGTGCCGGCGAGGCGGCGGCAGGCGGTGACCTTGCCGTAGAGCGAGTGGCTGTCGGTGGTGACGACGACGTCCTGCGGGCGGAAGAACAGCTCGCCCGGCCCGTCGGCATTGTCGGTGGTGCCGATCGGCTCGCCCTGGAAGAGTACGGTCCTGTCGCGCACCAGAACCGGCACATGCGAGGACTCGCCGATGAAGGAGAAGACGAAGGGCGAATTCGGCGTGTCGTAGACATCGTCGGCGGTGCCGACCTGCTCGACGCGGCCCTGGCTCATCACCACGACGCGGTCGGCGAGTTCGAGCGCCTCTTCCTGGTCATGGGTGACGAAGAAGGTGGTGTGGCCGGTGCGGTCGTGGAACTCCTTCAGCCAGCGGCGCAGTTCCTTGCGCACCTTGGCGTCGAGCGCGCCGAACGGCTCGTCGAGCAAGAGCACGGTCGGCTCGATCGCCATGGCGCGGGCAAGCGCCACGCGCTGGCGCTGGCCGCCGGAGAGCTGCGCGGGATAGCGCTTTTCCAGGCCCGAGAGATGCACCATGTCGAGCAGGTCGGAGACGCGCTTGCGGATCTCGTGGGCCGGAGGACGGGTCTCCTTGGGGCGCACCTTCAGACCAAAGGCGATGTTTTCCGCAACCGTCATGTGCCGGAACAGCGCGTAATGCTGGAAGACGAAGCCGATATGGCGTTCCTGCACGCTCTTTTCGGAGGCGTCGTCGGAGCCGAAGAAGATCTTGCCGGCGGTCGGCTGTTCCAGCCCGGCGATCAGGCGCAGAAGCGTCGTCTTGCCGGAACCGGAGGGACCGAGCAGTGCGATCAGTTCGCCGGAGCGGATCGAAAGCGACAGATCGTAAAGCGCCGGGAACTGGCCGAACTCCTTGCGGATATTGGTGATCGTGACATCCATCGGAGGAGACCTTTCAGTGTTTGCGGCTGCCGGCGATCGCGTGGCCGTAGCGAAGCTCCAAAACGGTCTTCAGCGCCAGCGTCACGAGGGCAAGGAGAGCAAGAAGCGTCGAAACGGCAAAGGCCGCGACGAAATTATATTCGTTATAGAGCACCTCGACATGCAGCGGCATGGTTTCCGTGAGCCCCCGGACGTGGCCCGAGACCACCGAGACGGCGCCGAACTCGCCCATGGCGCGGGCGTTGCAGAGCAGAACGCCGTAGAGCAGGCCCCATTTGATGTTCGGCAGCGTCACGTACCAGAAGGTCTGCCAGCCGGATGCGCCGAGCGACAGGGCAGCTTCCTCGTCGCCGGTGCCCTGTTCCTGCATCAGCGGGATCAGTTCGCGCGCGACGAAGGGGAAGGTCACGAAGACCGTGGCCAGTACGATGCCCGGAACCGCAAACAGGATCTCGATGCCGTAGCTCTTGAGGAAGGGCCCAAGCAGGCTCTGCGATCCGAACAGCAGGACATAGACCAGGCCGGAGATGACCGGCGAGATCGAGAACGGCAGGTCGATCAGGGTGATGAGAAAGGTCTTTCCCCGGAATTCGAACTTGGCGATCGCCCAGGCGGCAGCCACGCCGAAGACGAGGTTGAGCGGCACGGCGATTGCCGCCACGGTCAGCGTCAGGCGGATGGCCGACAGCGTATCCGGATCGCCGAGCGCCTCGAAGAAGGCCGGCACACCCTCGCGGAACGCCTCGATGAACACCAGCACCAGCGGCAAGAGCAGCACGAAGGCCATGAAGGCGAAGGCGATGCCCATCAGCGACAGACGGGCGACCGGGCTTTCGGTCGCGGCGTCGCGAAAGCGGGCTCGCGATGCAGAGGACGACTTAGCGGACATTGGCATATCTCCTCCGGCTCCACATCTGCAAAAGGTTGATGAACAAGAGCATGGCGAAGGAGATCACCAGCATGATGCAGGCGATCGCGGTCGCGCCGGCATAGTTGAACTCCTCCAGCCGGATGACGATCAAAAGCGGCGCGATCTCCGACACATAGGGAATGTTTCCGGCGATGAAGATGACGGAGCCGTATTCGCCGACGCCACGGGCAAAGGCGAGCGCAAAGCCGGTGAGGATGGCCGGCGTCAGCGCCGGCAGCACGACCATGCGCAGGGTCTGGAACCGGCTGGCGCCGAGCGTTGCCGAGGCTTCCTCGACCTCGCGGTCGAGCTCCTCCATCACCGGCTGGACGGTGCGCACGACGAAAGGCAGGCCGACGAAGACGAGCGCCACGACGATGCCGAGGGGCGTGAAGGCGATCTTGATCCCGAGCGGGGCGAGCAGCGCACCGATCCAGCCGTTCGGGGCATAGAGCGCGGCCAGCGAAATGCCGGCAACCGCCGTCGGCAGGGCAAAGGGCAGATCGACGACCGCATCGAGCAGGCGGCGGCCCGGAAAGTCATAACGCACGAGAACCCAGGCAACGATCACGCCGAAGACGGCGTTGACCGCGGCGGCGGCAAGCGCCGAACCGAAGCTGACCTTCAGCGCGAGCAGGGTGCGCTCGTCGATGGCGATGGCAAAGAACTCCGCCCAGCCGAGCGAGGCCGAGCGCCAGACCAGACCGACCAGCGGGATCAGGATGA
>DAIMJJ010000117.1:0-13039 GCA_036722275.1 Rhizobium sp.
CTACTGTGGGGTACGTTCTACATTTCGCTGATTGCGCTCATCGTCGCGGTTCCGCTGGGCCTGATGATCGCGATCTACATGGCCGAATATGCCGGACCGACGGTTCGCAGCGTCGTCAAGCCGGCAATCGAGGTTCTGGCCGGCATCCCGACCATCGTCTACGGTCTGTTTGCCCTCGTCACCGTTGGCCCCTTCCTGCGCGACTGGTTCGCCCAGCCGCTCGGGCTCGGGACCTCCTCCTCTTCCGTACTCACCGCCGGCATCGTCATGGGCATCATGATTATCCCGTTCGTGAGCTCGCTGTCGGACGACATCATCAACGCCGTGCCGCAGGCACTGCGTGACGGGGCTTACGCCCTCGGCGCCACGCAGTCGGAAACGATCAAGCAGGTCGTCATGCCGGCCGCACTGCCCGGCATTGTCGGCGCCGTGCTTCTGGCCGCGAGCCGCGCGATCGGCGAGACCATGATCGTGGTTCTCGGCGCCGGCGCCTCCGCCAAACTCTCGCTCAATCCCTTCGAGGCGATGACGACCGTGACCGTGAAGATCGTCAGCCAGCTGACGGGTGACACGGAATTTGCAAGCCCCGAGACCCTGGTCGCCTTCGCCCTCGGCCTTACCCTTTTTGTCCTGACGCTTGGGCTCAACGTGCTGGCCCTCTACATCGTTCGCAAATACCGGGAGCAGTACGAATGACCGATCTTACCGTCGAAACGCTTGGACGGTCGATGCTGACCGACCGCGCGAGAATCCGTCGCCGCAATGCCGCAGAACGCCGGTTCCGCATGATGGGCCTGATCGCCGTTGCGATCGGCGTCCTGGCCCTGATCGGCCTGCTGACCTCGATCTTCACCGGCGGCCTGTCTTCCTTCCGCCAGACCTATGTCAGTCTCGACATCTATCTGGATCCTGCGAAGCTCGACAAGAACGGCACAGGTAATCTGGAAGAGATCGCAAAGGTCTCCACCTTCGGCTATGCGCCGATGATCGAGAAGGCTCTTGGCGACGCGATGGCAGCGAAATCGCTCGTGCTGGACGGCCTCAATGCCAAGAATGCGGCCGAACTGATCTCGAAGGAAGCGCCCGCCGATCTTCGCCGCTACGTTCTCGCCGATCCGTCGGCGATCGGTAAGACCGTGCGCTTCGACCTGCTCGCGGCCGGCCGCATCGACGGCTACTACAAGGGCCGCGTGACCATGGCGAGCGCCGAGCTGGACCGCAACGTCTCGCCGGAGCAGCTGCAGCTTGCCGACCAGCTGAAACAAGCCGGGATCCTGACGACCAAGTTCAACTGGCCGTTCTTCACCGCGCCCGACGCATCCGACACGCGCCCGGAAGCCGCCGGCCTCGGCGTTGCCATTCTCGGTTCCGCCTACATGATGGTGATCGTGCTGGTGCTGTCGCTGCCGCTTGGTGTTGCTGCCTCCATCTATCTTGAGGAGTTTGCCCCGCAGAACCGCTTCACGGACCTGATCGAGGTGAACATCGCCAACCTGGCCGCCGTCCCGTCCATCGTGTTCGGTATTCTCGGTCTCGCTGTGCTCATCAATTTCATGGGCCTGCCGCAGTCGGCTCCGGTCGTCGGTGGCCTGGTCTTGACGCTGATGACCCTGCCGACCATCATCATTGCGACGCGTGCGGCCTTGAAGGCGGTGCCGCCGTCGATTCGCGACGCAGCGCTGGGGGTTGGTGCCTCCAAGATGCAGGCGACGTTCCACCACGTGCTGCCGCTGGCCATGCCGGGCATCCTGACGGGCACCATCATCGGTCTCGCCCGTGCACTCGGCGAAACCGCACCGCTTCTGCTGATCGGCATGGTGGCCTTCGTGCGCGAATACCCGGCCGCGCCGCCGGAAGGCTTTTTCGATCCGGCATCGGCTCTTCCGGTGCAGGTTTACAACTGGACGCAACGCGGTGATCCGGCGTTCATCGAGCGCGCATCGGGTGCAATTATCGTCCTGCTGGTGTTCTTGCTGGCCATGAACCTTCTTGCGATCGTTCTGCGCCGCCGCTTCGAGCGCCGCTGGTAACGGGAGGCAAGAGAGATGAACGTATTGTCCGAAGTCGCTGTTGAAAAGGCACTGGAACAGAAGATGACCGAAGTGAAGTACAAGATGATCGGCCAGGACGTGTCGGTCTACTACGGTGAAAAGCGCGCCCTTTTCGACGTCAACCTGAATGTCCGCAAGAACACCGTCACGGCGCTGATCGGCCCGTCCGGTTGCGGCAAGTCGACCTTCCTGCGCTGCCTCAATCGTATGAACGACACGATCGACAGCTGCCGTGTTACCGGCAAGATCACCCTCGATGGCCAGGACATCTACGATCCGGCGATCGACGTGGTCGAACTGCGCGCCCGCGTTGGCATGGTGTTCCAGAAGCCGAACCCCTTCCCGAAGTCGATTTACGAAAACATCGCCTACGGTCCGCGCATCCACGGCCTCGCCCGCAGCAAGGCCGATCTCGACCAGATCGTCGAAAGCAGCCTGCAGAAGGCCGGCCTCTGGAACGAGGTCAAGGATCGCCTGCAGGAGTCCGGTACCGGTCTCTCCGGCGGCCAGCAGCAGCGCCTGTGCATCGCCCGCGCCATCGCCGTCAGCCCGGAAGTGATCCTGATGGATGAACCCTGCTCGGCGCTCGATCCGATCGCGACCGCCAAGGTCGAGGAGCTGATCCACGAACTGCGGACCAACTTCACCATCGTCATCGTCACCCACTCGATGCAGCAGGCGGCGCGTGTCTCCCAGCGCACCGCGATGTTCCACCTCGGCCTCCTGGTCGAGGAGAACGACACGGACAAGATGTTCACCAATCCGGACGATCAGCGCACCCAAGACTACATCATGGGCCGCTTCGGCTGAACCGGCTGCTCATTCGGAGCGGATATCAATTTCGAGGATCACGAACATGTCGCCTTCGCATATCTACACTGCCTACGACGAAGAACTGAAATACCTGATGCGCCGCATCACCGAGATGGGCGGCCTCGCCGAGCAGATGGTGGGCGACAGCGTGCGGGCTCTGGTCAATTCCGACGCAGCCCTCGCTCAGAAGGTGATCTCGGACGACGTGATCATGGACGCCGCCGAACGCGAGATCGGCGACAAGGCGATTGTCACCATTGCTCGGCGCCAGCCGGTCGCCACCGACCTTCGCGAGATCATCGGCGCGCTGCGGATCGCCAACGATCTTGAGCGCGTCGGCGACCTGGGCAAGAGCAATGCCAAGCGCGTCATGGCCATTCAGGCCACCGGCGTTCCGCGCAAGCTCGCCCGCGGCATCGAGCACCTGTGCGAACTGGCTCTGGTCCAGCTCAAGGAAGTGCTGGACGTCTACACCACTCGTTCGGCCGAAAAGGCCAAGTCGATCCGTGATCGCGACGAAGAGATCGACGCCATGTACACCTCGCTGTTCCGCGAGCTCCTGACCTACATGATGGAAGATCCGCGCAACATCACCAGCTGCACGCACCTGCTGTTCTGCGCCAAGAACATCGAGCGGATCGGCGACCATGCGACCAACATTGCGGAGACCATCTACTACATGACGACGGGTGCCCAGCCGGAAGGCGAGCGCCCGAAGGACGACCTGACCGCGAGCGTCGGCGCCGTCACGGAATGAAGTAAGAGGTATCCCCATGCTCCCCAAGATCGCCGTCGTCGAGGACGAAGAAGCCCTCAGCGTTCTGCTCCGCTACAATCTTGAGGCCGAAGGCTACGAGGTCGAGACCATTCTGCGCGGAGACGAGGCGGAGCTGAGGCTGCAGGAACGCGTTCCGGATTTGCTGATCCTCGACTGGATGCTGCCAGGGGTCTCCGGCATCGAGCTTTGCCGGCGCCTGCGCATGCGCCCGGAGACGGAACGTCTGCCGATCATCATGCTGACGGCCCGTGGCGAGGAAAGCGAGAGAGTCCGGGGCCTGGCCACCGGGGCCGACGACTACGTCGTCAAGCCGTTCTCGACGCCCGAGCTGATGGCCCGCGTCAAGGCGATGCTGCGTCGCGCCCGTCCGGAAGTGCTCTCCAGCGTCCTGCGCTGCGGTGACATCGAGCTTGACCGGGAAACCCATCGCGTCCACCGCAAGAGCCGGGAAGTACGCCTTGGCCCGACCGAGTTCCGCCTGCTGGAATTCCTCATGGCGTCTCCGGGCCGCGTCTACTCGCGGTCGCAATTGCTCGACGGTGTTTGGGGGCACGACATCTATGTCGACGAGCGGACCGTCGATGTTCATGTTGGCCGACTGCGCAAGGCGCTCAACTTCTCCAACCTGCAGGATGTCATCCGCACCGTGCGCGGCGCGGGCTATTCAATGGAAGCCTGACGCTTCGCAAACATCGGCAGAAACAGAAAACGGGCCACTCGGGCCCGTTTTTTTTCATTCGGCTGCCAGCGGAGAAGGCGCAGCCGGGATTGTTTCAAGCCCATGAGCGCAGGCCGGCCAAACGCCGTCCCGCATCTCCTGAAACGAGCGCTCAGCGCGCGTTGGCGTTGGCAGCCTTGCGACGTTCGCCGACCGGCTGATAGGCCAGCTTGGCGTGGTAGCTGCAATAGGGCGAGGTCTCTGCGGATTCGCAGCCGCAGAAATGGAAATCGTCCTTCATCGGATCGCCGATCGGCCACTTGCAGGTGCGTTCGGTGAGCTCGGTCAGCGCGAGCTTACGCGAAATCGGCAGAACGACGCTGCGGCTCGGGGAAACCGTGACTTCCTCGATACCGTCGATCTCGACCTCTTCGTTCAGCAGAGCGGCACCGGCAGCGCGGGCAACCGTGCGGGTCGCGGTGCGGGCCGGGAAATTGGCGACGCGCGGGGTTGCCGCTGCCGGGCGCTTGGCCGCACGGGTCGCGGTGGTGCTGCCGCCGGCCTTGGCACGGCCCGGAAGGTTCAGGCGATGCACCTTGCCGATCACGGCATTGCGGCTGACGCCGCCGAGCTGAGCTGCGATCTGGCTCGCGCTCAGGCCTTCCGACCATAACCGTTTTAGTTTCTCAACGCGCTCATCAGTCCAATTCATGCCGTTATCTCTCCGCCGCTCGCGATATGTGATGGCAGAATCGCTCACCGCTGCTTCGGAAAACTTCCGAAACAAACTCGCCTCGATACTGTCGGTGACTGGTTCCGCCGCATGCAGTTTCTTTATTGACCGTTAACCTAGTGCCGGGCTGACTCCGTGACAAGAGTCGGGCGAATCAACGAGAATCGATTTTGAAGTTTTCCCCAACTTGCTACCCCTCGTCGTCAGCGTCGGCGGGGGCAGTCAAAAGGTCACAGGTATCGTTGCCGGAAAGCCAAAAATGCAGGTGCGCCGCGGTGTTTCGTTGACAGGAACAGGCGAAATGTCGATAGTGCCCCCGCCGCCGCAAGGCGGCATTTTTGATTTTTCAAGGCCCCTTCGACCGGAAAATCAAAAGCCTTCGAAATCCCGTCAAGCCCTCCCGAAGGAGTGTTTTCATCATGGCCGACGCCTCCCCGCTTTATCAGACCTATATGCGCGCACCTCTGCGGTTCGAGCGAGGCGAGGGCGTGTGGCTGGTGACCGAGGACGGAGAGCGCTATCTCGACTTTGCGGCGGGCGTCGCGGTCAATTCGCTGGGTCACGCCCATCCGCATCTGATCGAGGCCCTGACGGCACAGGCCGGCAAGGTCTGGCACGTATCCAACCTCTATGACGTCCCGGGCCAGGAGACGCTCGCACGGCGGCTGACCGAAGCCACCTTCGCCGACCGGGTCTTCTTCACCAATTCCGGCGCCGAAGCGCTCGAATGCGCCATCAAGACCGCGCGCCGCTACCAGTTTGCGAAGGGCAATCCGGAACGCTTCCACATCATCACTTTCGAAGGCGCCTTCCACGGCCGCACGATTGCCACCATCGCAGCCGGCGGACAGGAAAAATATCTGGAAGGCTTCGGCCCCAAGGCTCCCGGCTTCGACCAGGTGCCGTTCGGCGATCTCGATGCCGTCAAGGCCGCGATCACCGATGAGACCGCCGCGATCCTCATCGAACCGGTGCAGGGCGAAGGCGGTCTGCGCAGCGCGTCGCACGAATTCCTGCGTGCGCTTCGACAGATATGCGACGAGCACGGCCTGCTGCTGGTGCTTGACGAAGTGCAATGCGGTGTCGGCCGCACCGGCAAGTTCTTCGCGCATGAATGGGCCGGCATCACGCCGGACATCATGGCGGTCGCCAAGGGCATCGGCGGCGGCTTCCCGCTCGGTGCGTGCCTGGCCACCGAAGAGGCCGCCTCGGGCATGAAGGCCGGCACCCATGGCTCAACCTATGGCGGCAATCCGCTGGCCATGGCGGTTGGCAATGCCGTTCTCGACGTGGTTCTGGCCGATGGCTTTCTCGATCACGTGCGCGAGGTCGCCTTGACCTTCCGCCAGGGCCTCGCCTCACTCAAAGACCGGTTCCCCGACATCATCGAGGAGATCCGCGGAGAGGGCCTGATGCTCGGCATCAAGGCCAAGGTCGCCAACACCGATCTGCTGATGGCGATGCGCGAGGAGCACGTGCTCGGTGTGCCAGCCGGCGACAATGTCGTGCGGCTGCTTCCGCCTCTCATCGTCACGGTCGAAGAGGCTCGCGAAGGGCTGAAGCGCATCGAACAGGCCGCCGAACATTTGCAGGCCAAGCTCGCAGCGGCGTCATCGAACAAGGACAGGTAAGCAAGACATGGCATCCCCGAAGCACTTTCTCGATCTCTCCGCCATGACGGCGCCCGACCTCCGGCTGATCCTGGAGGACGCCAAGACGCGCAAGCAGGCCACCAAGTCAGGCACCGCTGAAAAGCCGCTGGCCGGCAAGATGCTGGCGATGATCTTCGAGAAGCCGTCGACCCGCACGCGTGTTTCCTTCGACGTCGGCATGCGCCAGCTCGGCGGCGAAACGCTGTTCCTGTCGGGGACCGAAATGCAGCTCGGCCGCGCCGAGACGATCGGCGACACCGCCAAGGTGCTTTCGCGTTATGTCGACGCGATCATGATCCGCACCACCGACCATACGCGCCTGCTGGAGATGGCGGAACACGCAACGGTGCCGGTTATCAACGCGCTCACCGACAGCACCCACCCTTGCCAGATCATGGCCGACATCATGACTTTCGAAGAGCATCGCGGTCCGATCAAGGGCAAGACCGTTGCCTGGACCGGCGACGGCAACAATGTCCTGCATTCGCTGGTCGAAGGTGCCGCCCGCTTCGGCTATCGCATGAACATGGCCGTACCGCTGGGTTCGGAGCCGGACGACAAGTATCTCAACTGGGCGCGCAACAACGGCGGCGAAATCATGCTGTGCCATGAGGCCGAGCGTGCCGTTGCCGGAGCAGACGCCGTCGTGACCGATACCTGGGTCTCGATGAACCAGGAGCACAAGGCGCGCGGACACAATGTCTTCCAGCCGTTCCAGGTCAATTCCACCCTGATGAAGCAGGCCAGTGCGGACGCATTGTTCATGCATTGCCTGCCTGCCCATCGCGGCGAGGAAGTGACGGACGACGTGATCGACGGCCCCCAGTCGGTCGTGTTCGACGAGGCGGAGAACCGGCTGCACGCCCAGAAGTCGATCCTCGCCTGGTGCCTCGGCGCGATCTGAGCGACACGAGGACCGGAGGTTCCGGCTGGCGCGACGTAGCCCATGGCGCGTCGCGCTTGACGTTCTGCCGGATGCCTCCCATCTGTGCATCAAAGATCGAGGCCCTTGCCTCAGGATGTTCGAGCGCCACGGCGCCAGGAGTACAATGATGATGAACAGACCTGCCGAACTCGGCGAATTCGATTTCGCCGGTGATGACCGGGTTGTGCCCTTTCAGGTGGAAGGGCTCGACGTGCGCGGTCGCGCCGTGCAGATCGGTCCCATGCTGAACGCCATCCTCGAGCGTCACGCCTATCCCGAACCGGTCGCCCGCCTTCTGGCGGAGGCGATTGTGCTGACAGTGCTGATCGGCACGTCGCTGAAGTTCGAGGGCAAGTTCACTGTCCAGACCAAGAGCGACGGCCCGGTCGACCTGCTGGTGGCCGACTTCTCCTCCCCGGAGAACGTGCGCGCCTATGCCCGGTTCAGCGACGAACGTCTGGCCGAGGCGGTCGCCACGGGTCGCACGTCGCCGGAGCAACTGCTTGGCAACGGGGTGTTGGCGCTGACGATCGATCAGGGCAACTTCATGCAGCCCTATCAGGGCATCGTGCCGCTCGACGGCGCTTCGCTCGAGGATATTGCCGGCGTCTATTTCCGCCAGTCGGAGCAGATCCCCACCCGCGTGCGCCTCGGCGCCGCCGAATTCTTCGACCGCGACGAACAGGGGCGGCCGCGCCGGACCTGGCGTGCTGGTGGATTGATCGCGCAGTTCCTGCCGGAAGCGCCTGAGCGGATGCGCCATTCCGATCTCCACGGCGGTGACGGCGATGACGGGCAGCGCGCACATTCGGAGGACGATGCCTGGACCGAAGCCCGCATGCTGGTCGATACGATCGACGCCGACGAGCTGACCGATCCGCAGATCGGTGCCGAGCGGTTGCTGTTCCGGCTGTTCCATGAGCGCGGCGTCCGGGTCTACGAACCGCATGCCGTCTACGACCGTTGCAGTTGCTCACGCGAGAAGATCAAGGATGTCCTGTCCAGCTTTTCGCAGGATGAGATCGACGCCAGCCTGACCGACGGCGCGGTCACCGTCACATGCGAATTCTGTTCGACCACCTATCGCTACGAGGCGATAGAAGTCTCGAACGCCTGAGCGGCGGCGATCCCGCAAACCTTGAGCAGCAGGGCCACGGCCCTGCCGTTTTCAATTGAGCACCCGCACCATGCCCGGCGCATCGAGCGAAAAGGCGGGAATGGCGACCTCGAAGACTTCGCCGTCGTCCGCCTGCATCTGGTAATAGCCGAACATCATGCCTGAGGGCGTGTCGAGCGGGCAACCGGAAGAATACTCGTAAGTGTCGCCCGGCCTCAGGCGTGGCTGCTCGCCGATCACGCCGGGACCGTGCACCTCATCCACCTGACCGTTCTGATCGGTAATGTGCCAGTAGCGGTGCATCAGTCGCACCGGAACGGGCGAATGATTGGCGATCACGATGCGATAGCCCCAGACATAGCGGCTGTCATCCGGATCGGATTGCTCCTCCAGATAATAGGGTTCGACACTGACCTCGATGTCGCGTGTCACGGCGCGATACATGCACGGGACCTTCTTCAAGCTTCGCTAAGCATAGTCTACAGCATGGCGCGCCAACGGAAAAAAACAAGCGCACAGGCCGTCCAAAGCGTCCACGGCCGCGCGCATTTCGTTGTTAAGCCTAACGGTGAAGGCCGAATCCCGATGTCCGGGCGGGAAAACGCCACCCGGACTTTTATCGGCATCTGGCGGTTGGCCTCGCTCAGGCCGGCACGGCCGCCATGGCGCGGGCAAAATCCTCAAGCAGATCCTGCGTGTCCTCGATGCCGCAGGACAGGCGAACCGTTCCTCCAGACATGCCGAGCTCGGCGCGGGCTTCATCGGTCAGGTTCTTGTGCGTCGTCGTGGCGGGATGGGTGATCAGGCTCTTGGCGTCGCCGAGATTGTTGGAAATCTTCACGATCTCCAGGGCGTTCTGCAGCTTGAAGGCCGCGTCCTTGCCCCCCTTCAGTTCGAAGGCAACGAGCGTCGAGCCGCCCGTCATCTGCTTGGCGATGATGTCGGCCTGCGGATGGTCGGCACGGCCGGGATAGATCACCCGGGCAACCTGCGGCTGCTCGGCCAGGAAGTCGGCGATCGCGGCGGCATTGGCCGTCTGCTGCTTGACCCGCAGCGGCAGCGTCTCGACGCCCTTCAGCAGCGTCCAGGCATTGAACGGCGACATGGCCGGCCCAGTGTGGCGGAAATAGTCCTGCAGGTTTTCGGCAATCCAGTCCTTCGACGACAGAACGACGCCGCCGAGGCAGCGGCCCTGTCCGTCGATATGCTTGGTTGCCGAATAGACGACGACATGAGCGCCGAGTTCGAGCGGCTTCTGGAAGAGGGGAGTCGCAAAGACATTGTCGACGATCAGCGTCGCACCGACCTGGTCGGCAAGCCTTGCCACGCCCGCGATATCGACCACCTCGAGCGTGGGATTGGTCGGGCTTTCGAGGAACATGACGCGGGTATTCGGCCGCACGGCCGCTTCCCAGTTCTTCAGATCGCGGCCGTCGACCAGCGTGCATTCGACGCCGTAGCGCGGCGCCAGCGTCTCGACAACATAGCGGCACGAACCGAAGAGGGCGCGAGCGGCGACGATATGGTCGCCGGCCTTGACCTGGCAGAGCACCGCCGCGGCGACCGCGGCCATGCCGGAGGCCATGGCGCGGGCGTCTTCGGCGCCTTCCAGCAGGCACATGCGCTTTTCGAACATGTCGTTGGTCGGGCTGCCATAGCGAGCATAGATGTAGCCGTCCGTCTCGCCCTTGAAGCGCGCTTCCGCCGCCTCCGAGCTTTCGTAGACGAAGCCCTGCGTCAGGTAGATCGCTTCCGACGTCTCGCCATAGGGCGAGCGAAGAGTTCCGCCATGAACCAGCCGGGTTGCCGGACGCCAATTCTTGCTCATGCCTTTCAGCCTTTCGAATACAAAAAAACCGGTCGCGAAATCGGACCGGTTTCTAGCACCCGGTCATTTTAGCCATTTGTTTAACGTGGCTGCAAGCCGACCGGCCAAATCACCACGGGATAAGCCTGCCATACGCCCATCACGGGCTTGCGTCAATTCCTCGACTTTGGTTTTGTCGGGCCCAAATAGGAAGAAAAACGATGATCAGGACCACGGGCATTCTCTCGGACAGTGCCATCGGCACGCTCTTCGGCCAGGGCCGACTGATGAGCGAGATGATGCTCGACCATGACCAGATCCAGCCGGCGAGCCTGGATCTGCGCCTCGGCGCCAAGGCGCTTCGCGTGCGCGCAAGCTTCATGCCCGGCCGAGCGCATACGGTCGCCGACAAGCTCGAGCGGTTGACGCTGCACGAGATCGACCTCGAGAACGGGGCTGTGCTGGAGACCGGTTGCGTCTACATCGTGCCCCTGATGGAAAGCCTCGATTTGCCGGCCGAGATGTCGGCCTCGGCCAATCCGAAAAGCTCGACCGGGCGGCTGGACATCTTCACCCGCGTCATGGTCGACCATGCGCAAGAGTTCGACAAGATCCCGGCCGGCTACCAGGGCCCGCTCTACCTGGAGATTTCGCCACGAACCTTCCCGATCATCGTGCGGCGTGGCTCGCGCCTGTCCCAGATCCGCTTCCGCGTAGGCCAGGCTCTGCTTGGCGAGCGCGAGCTTCTCGACCTGCATGCGGCGGAAATCCTGGTGGCAAGCGAGGCCCCGAACGTCTCCGGCGGCGGCATTGCGCTCTCGATCGACCTCAAGGGTACGGGGGCCGACGGCCTGATCGGTTATCGCGGCAAGCACCACACCTCGGTGATTGACGTCGACAAGAAAGCAGCGCACGACATTCTCGATTTCTGGGAGCCGCTCTACAGCCGCGGCGGCAACGAGCTCATTCTCGATCCCGACGAGTTCTACATCCTCGTATCCAACGAGGCGGTACACGTCCCTCCCCTCTACGCGGCCGAGATGACGCCCTACGATCCCTTGGTCGGCGAGTTCCGTGTCCATTATGCGGGATTCTTCGATCCCGGCTTCGGCCATGCGGCGGCCGGCGGTTCGGGAAGCCGCGCGGTGCTCGAGGTGCGCAGCCACGAGGTCCCGTTCATCCTAGAGCATGGTCAGGTGATCGGCCGGCTTGTCTACGAACACATGCAGGCGCGGCCGCAGGGGCTTTATGGCAGCGGCCTCGGCTCGAACTATCAGGCCCAGGGCCTCAAGCTTTCAAAGCACTTCCGCCTCGGCTGACCCTCGCTCGCGCCGCACGCGCGCCAGCTCCTGTCGCAGGTCTCTGAGCTCCTCAAGGATCCGCCTCTGCTCCTCCAGGATCAGGTCCTGGCTCACCTGTGTCGGCATCTCGTGCTCGGACTGCATGGACGAGACGATGATGCCGATGAAAAGGTTGAGCACCGTGAACGACGTCGCGACGATGAACGGGATGAAGAAGACCCAGGCGAGTGGATGCACCGCCATGATCGGCCGCACCACCTCCCCGGTCCACCCCTCAAGCGTCATCACCTGAAAAAGCGTGAAGGCGGATGTGGCGATCGTCCCGAACAGTTCGGGGAAATCGGCGGCAAAGAGCTTCGTCGCCGCCACCGAGGAGACGTAAAAGACGAGGCTTAAAAGCAGGAAGATCGACCCCATGCCAGGCAGGGCGGAAAAGAGCCCCCCTACGACGCGCCGCATAGACGGCACCGCCGAAATCAGCCGGAACAGGCGGATGACGCGCAGCGCCCGCAGGATTGATATGCTCTCCGTGCTCGGCACGATCGATATGGCAATGACGACGAGGTCGAAGACACGCCAGGGCTCGCTCAAGAACGTGCGGCGATAGACGAGGAGCTTGGCAACAAGTTCGAGGATGAAGATGCCGAGCAGAGCGTGATCCGCCACATGCAGCGCCAGACCGAAATGGCGCATGATCGCCGGCGACGTCTCAAGGCCCAGAGTGACCGCATTGGCAAGAATCAGCAAAGTGATGGCAGTTTCGAACCGCTTGGATTCGATCAATGTTCGCAAGGCATGCATGATGAAGAACCGGAATGACAATGACTGAAATATGCGGCCATTGTCGGAGGCGGAGGTTAACATCTTCCTTGCCCGGCACCGCCATTCACCCTTGACACAGCGCCGCATCTGTTGGAACTGTTCCGGCCAACGCGGGTGTAGCTCAATGGTAGAGCAGCAGCTTCCCAAGCTGAATACGAGGGTTCGATTCCCTTCACCCGCTCCATTCCCTTCCTCATGTCGATGCTTTGAACCATGTGACGCGCCGCGTGAGCGGTGTGGCTGGTGCATCACTGGCTGTCGGCCGTCACGTTGCCTTGGGCGGGCGCTTCCGTTGATCGGGGCGGACATGGCCTGACAACAGCGGATCGTTGGCTGCAGGCTGATTTCGCCGGGCTGCGCGGCAAAAGGGGCGCCGCATGGG
>DAIMJJ010000118.1:0-1524 GCA_036722275.1 Rhizobium sp.
CCGACCATCATGGTGGGCGAAAAGGGCGCCGACATCATCCGCGATCGCGCACCCCTGCCGCCGACGGTCTTCACCCATGAACGCAACGACCAGCGCCCGCGGGCGCGGGCGAACATTCGATAGGAGCAGGGATGATCCGGCATTGCGTCTTCATTCGCTTCAAGCCCGAAACGCCGAAGGAAACCAAGGCGGCGATCTATGCCGAGATCGCGGCGCTGAAATCGCGGTTGCCTGGCTTTCTCGCCGCCCATATCGGCGACAATGTCAGCCCGGAGACCGGCATGGACAAGGGCTATGGCGAAGGCTTCATCGTCGATTTCGATGGACCGGCGGCGCGGGATGCCTATCTTGCCGACCCGGAACACCAGAAGACCGGGGCCAGAATCGTGGACAACGCCGTCGGCGGCCTCGACGGCATTCTGGTCTATGACATCGAGATAGCGGACCAGAATTCGTGACCCTGACCGACCCACGCGCCTTCCTGACATCGCTTTTCGAGGCGGCAGTCCATGCCGCCGACCCCTATGCGGCGATCAGGGCGCATCTTCCGGAAAGACCCAGAGGCCGCACCGTGGTCATCGGCGCCGGCAAGGCGGCGAGCCAGATGGCGGCCGCCTTCGAGCGGCTGTGGGACGGTGCGCTCGAAGGGCTGGTAGTCGCGCGCCACGGCCCGATCGAACCGTGCCAGCGCATCACGGTCCTGCAAGCGGCGCACCCGGTTCCCGACGAGGCGGGATTACAGGCTTCGGATGCGCTGTTAAAGAGGGTCGAAGGTCTCAGTGAGGACGATCTCGTCGTGGCACTGATCTCCGGCGGCGGCTCGGCGCTGCTGCCCGCGCCGCCGCCCGGCCTGACGCTTGCCGACGAGATCGCCGTCAACAAGGCACTGCTCGCCTCCGGCGCGCCGATTTCGGCAATGAATTTGGTGAGAAAACATGTCTCGCGCATCAAGGGCGGGCGGCTCGCCGCAGCCTGTGCGCCGGCCCGCGTCGTCAGCCTGATCGTTTCCGACGTGCCGGGCGATAATCCGGCCTTCGTCGCTTCGGGGCCGACGGTGCCGTCGACATCCTCAGCCGCGGAGGCGTTGGCGATCATCGCCGAATATGGGATGCAGCTCCCCGCCGCCGTGATGGCCCATCTGAAAACCGAAGTGGCCGGCGCGCCGGATCCGGCCGACCCGGTCTTTGCCCGCAACGAGGTCCACGTGATCGCCTCCGCCCGCGTCTCGCTGGAGGCGGCGGCGCAGAAGGCGGAAGAACTCGGCGTCCTGGCCGTCATCCTGTCGGATGCCCTCGAGGGCGAGGCGCGCGACATCGGCCGCATGCATGCCGCGATCGCACGGGAGGTGAGGGAGCGAAACCGTCCCTTCGCCCGGCCGGTGGTGATCCTCTCCGGCGGCGAAACGACGGTGACGATCTCCAACGACCGCTATGGCAAGGGCGGGAGAAACAGCGAACTCCTGCTGTCGCTGGCCCTCGATATCGACGGAAGCGCGGGCATTCATGCGCTGGCGGCCGATACCGA
>DAIMJJ010000118.1:1624-6848 GCA_036722275.1 Rhizobium sp.
AGCCCGTCGATATCGCTCACCGACTTGACCTGGCCCAGCGGCGCGACGAATCCCGCCAAGTTGTCCGGCGATGCCCGCAGGTGTGCCATCAGGGCTGCACTGCGTTCGACGGCAAAATTCTCCAGCCGGTCGCTGAGCGCGACCGGCAGGCTATAGGCGGTCGCCAGCGCCGAGAGCGACTGTCCGGCCTTGGCCGCCGTGCCGAGCACGGCGAGCGCCGGCAGGAAACTGTCGCGGGTCGGAAGCGCCTTGAGTACGCCGGTCCCGACGGAAAAATCCGAGCCTAGCATCAAGCCGCCATTGGCTTCGAAACCGATCACACCTTGGCCGCCGGCGGCGAGCGCTTCCTCCATCGCGGCAATCACGAAGGGCGAACCCACCCGCGTGCGCACCACGTCGAAACCGCCGGCGGCTTCCAGCCCGGAATTCGAGGTCACCGGCGTCGCCACCAGCTTTGCCCCGAGGAAACGGGTGGCGACGAGGCCGAGAAGGTCGCCGCGCAGAGGCTGGCCGTGTTCGTCGGCCACCAGCGGCCTATCGCCGTCGCCGTCCGTCGATACGATCGCGTCAAGCGACAGCTCGTCCGTCCAGTGGGCCATCAGCCGGACCGTTTCGTCGGAGACAGCCTCGGTATCGACAGGGATGAACTGCTCGGAACGGCCGAGCGGAAAGACGGTGGCGCCGTAATGCTCGAACACCTTGACCATCATGTCGCGGGCAACCGTGCTGTGCTGGTAGATGCCGATGCGCAGGCCCTTCAGAGCCTCCGGCGGCAGTACCGCGGTGTTGCGCGCGAGAAAAAGGTCCGTCGCCGCCCGTTCCTGGTTCTCGGCCGTCCCGGCTTCAACCCGGTTTGCCTCCGCATCGTTTGAGAGGGCCTCGGCAAGCTTGGTGATCGCGGCCTCGTCGGCCTTGGTGATTTCTTCGCCGGGCCGGTAGAACTTGATGCCGTTGCGGTCCGCCGGGATGTGCGAACCCGTCACCATGATCCCCGCGGCGCCGAGCTTGCCGCCATAGAGCGCGAGCGCGGGTGTCGGGATCGCGCCGCAATCGATGGGCGAGAGACCAAGCCGCCGAAGGGCACCGATCACGGTCGCAACGATGTCCGGGCTGGAGGGGCGAAAATCCTGGGCGATCACGACCGGGCTGCCGGGCCCGGCGATCCCCTCGTCGAGCAGGAAGCGGGCAAATGCCGTCGCATAGAGCGCCGAGACGCTGCCGACCAGATCCGTGGAAAGGCCGCGCAGGCCGCTCGTCCCGAATTTTACCGCCATGCCGTGACGCTCCCTTTTTTGCCTCGAGTGAAGGCATAGGTAGAGTGGTGACCGGCGCGAGGCAATGGTGAAGATTGGCGGGCCGGGCCGGCGAAGATGCGCCTCGGGCGGGCCAAAGCCGCTCGGCTAGTCTGCAAGCCCGTCGCGCACGAAGGCTTCGAACCGTTCGCCGCGCATCATATGGATCTGCTCGTCGCGTGCGTGGCTGACGCCGACACGCTCGTAGAAAGCCTGGGCGGAGACATTGTCCCGATCGACGGAAAGCCGGAGATAACGCGCGCCGCGGCGGTGACCCCGGACGCAGGCTTCGCGCAGCAGGCTCTCCCCGATCCGCAGTCCGCGGAAGGCCGGGTCGACATAGAGATCCTGGACATAGATCCCAAGCTGGCCGCGCCAGGTGGAAAAACTCGAAAAGCTCAGGCACATGCCGGCGAACTGACCGTCCACCTCGGCAATCAGCGCTTCGAAGGCTGCGTCAGGGCCGAAGCCATGGGCGAGCAGATGGGCGGGCGTGCTTTCGACCTTGCCTTCGTCGCCGGTGTGGCGCGCAAGCGCCAGAAGGGCGCCATGCAGGGTGCCTGCGTCGTCGGGTGTCGCTTCGCGGAGGGTGACAGGTCTGACCGTGCTCATGCAAATCTCTTTCCGAACGCAAGGCCGCCGTGACGCGTGCGGCCGATCAATGCCGCACCATCCCCCAAGCGGAGCGATTTGCCAAATAATGCCGGGCAATAACGGCCATAGATTTCGGAAATGGAAAATGCCGCGGCGGCCAAACGAAAAGAGCCTGGCGCGGGAGGAGGTGCGCCAGGCTCTTGAACTTGATCGGCAATTGGGAGGAGGAGGAGTATTGCCGATCCTATCTGGCAGCGCTGGGAGGAGGAGTGCGCCGCTTCGATGGTTTTAATATATGCCGATTCTTCGGGATTTACAGTTCGATTGTTGCAATGCAGCAGTGCATTGAGTGCATGGCTTGGCTGTTCACGATTGGTTTATTGACCCGATTTCCCTGGAAAGGCAGGGGTGGATCCAATCAACTTACCAAGATTTGACTATTTTTTGAGCCAAATCTCTCTGAATAGCTCTCGGAAATGCAAGGTCGAATGTCGCCACGTTCCCAGAGATGGCGACCGAGGCCGCTCCGGTCAATCGGACAAAATGGCGCGCCCCTGCGTACCGACGTTACTTTTTGGGGGTTGCTTCCTGCCATCCGCCGGAGAAACTGCGCCTCGACCATCGCAGCACGACCTCAGCCCGCCGGAGCGCTCTTCCCATGAAACCGAACATTCTGCTCATCACCGCTGACCAGTGGCGAGGTGATTGCCTGTCGACGGCCGGCCATCCGACGGTACGCACGCCCAACATCGATGCACTCGCCCGAGAGGGTGTCCTGTTTCGCCGCCACTACGCCGGCGCCGCTCCCTGCTCTCCATCCCGGGCGACGCTCTATACCGGCCTCTACCAGTCGAATCATCGCGTGTGCCAGAACGGTTCGCCGCTTGACGCGCGATTCGACAACCTCGCGCTCGCCGCGCGGCGCGCAGGATACGATCCGACGCTGTTCGGCTATACCGACGTCTCGCCCGATCCCCGCGGCGTCGACCCCGCCGATCCGGTGCTCACAAGCTACGAGGGCGTGCTGCCGGGCTTCACCGTCGGACAGATCCTGCTCGAGCATGAGCGGCAATGGCTGTCCTGGTTGCGGTCGCGAGGGCGCACCGATGCCGTCTCGCGCGACGTCCATGGGAGCGACCGGCTCGCGGGTCCGCCGGCCTATTCGAGCGAGGAAACCCAGACCGCCTTCCTCACCGATGCCTTCCTCGCCTGGCGGGAGATCCAGGATCGTCCGTGGTTCGCCCACATCTCCTTCCTGCGTCCGCATCCGCCGTTCTGCGTGCCTGAACCCTATGCCAGTATGTTTCGGCCGGAAGAGGGGCCGGCCTATGCCCGCGCCGTCGACCGCGAGACGGAGGCCGCCCTCCATCCCTTCCTGCGGTTCGCTCTTGCTCTCCAGCAGAAGTCCAGCTTCGTCCACGGCGCCGAGGGTCCCGTCAGCGACTGGACGACGGAGGACTTCGATCGCATTCGCGCCACCTATTACGGCATGATCGCCGAGGTCGACGCGCAGTTCGGCCGCATCGTCTCGGCCCTTCGTGACAGCGGAGAGTGGGACAAGACCATCGTCATCTTCACTTCGGACCACGCCGAAATGATGGGCGATCACTGGAGCCTGGGTAAGGGCGGCTATCACGACGGCAGCTATCACATTCCCCTTGTCGTTCGCGACCCGGCAACCGCCGCTGCGGCCGGACGCCAGGTCGATCGCTTCACCAGCGCGGCCGACATCTTGCCGACGCTTCTCGAGCGCCTCGGCCTCTCGGCCCGCAATCATCAGGACGGCCGCTCTCTCATGCCGTTCCTCGCCGGCGAGGCGCCCAAGGACTGGCGCGATGCGGCCTTCTTCGAATTCGACTTCCGCGACGTCGTCGAGGGGACGCGCGAGGCGGCACTTGGCTTGCGTTCCAACCAGTGCAACCTGTCGGTCCTGCGGGATGAAGCGTTCAAGTATGTCCATTTCTCGGGATTGCCGCCGCTTCTGTTCGATCTGGCCGCCGATCCCATGGAGTTGCGCAATGTCGCGGACGACCCCGCCTATCTCGCGGTCCGTCTGCGCTATGCCGAAAAGCTGTTGTCTCTGCGGGCCGCCCATCTCGACCAGACGCTGGCCTTTACCGAACTGACGCCGGAGGGGCCAGTGAGCCGGCCGACACTCTGATCGCACGCGGGAACACCGTCGTTTCCTGCCCGGTGAAAGCGGTAGTGCTTTGCCATGCTTTCGGTTATAGCCGGCAGCCATGACATTCATCGCACTCTGGAGACAATGATGGCAGCGACGATCCGCTATCACGAAGGTGACATTTCCGCAGCCGATGCGGCGCGCTATACCGGCGCCATCGCCATCGATACTGAAACGCTGGGGCTCGTGCCGCGTCGCGACCGCCTCTGTGTCGTCCAGTTGTCGCCCGGCGACGGTTCGGCCGATGTCATCCGGATCGCGGCGGGACAAAAGGAAGCGCCGAACCTCGTGGCCATGCTGGCCGACCCGGCTCGCGAGAAGATTTTCCATTTCGGCCGCTTCGACATCGCCGTCTTGTTCCATACCTTCGGGGTTACCACCACGCCCGTGTTCTGCACCAAGATCGCCTCCCGTCTCAGCCGGACCTATACGGACCGGCACGGCCTGAAGGACAATCTGAAGGAGATGCTGGAGATCGACATCTCCAAGGCCCAGCAGTCCTCGGACTGGGCGGCGGAGACGCTCTCGCCCGCCCAGCTGGAATATGCGGCCTCGGACGTGCTTTACCTGCATGCCCTGCGCGACAAGCTGACCGCACGGCTCGTTCGTGACGGCCGCATCGAGCATGCCAGGGCCTGCTTCGACTTTCTGCCGACCCGCGCCAAGCTCGACCTGCTCGGCTGGGAAGAGACCGACATCTTCGCACACAGCTGATCCCACGGCTCGCAAACGGTCCCTTACGTGTCGTTAAACATCGGGAGGCATGATCCCCGGTTGTTTTCCTGCGCAACCGGGACGATGATCGCTCATCCTAGGGATACGGCATGGCCATCGAGAAGGCGATCTCGGCGCTCGGTTATGCGTCTGCCATCCAGATCAAGGATGAGCTCGGCCTCGATGACCTCGGCATTTCGCTCACCGAACTGGTTGCGGCGATCAAGAACCCGTACGGCGACGAGGATACCAAGCTCGAGAAGGCGCTGAATAAGCTGGCCGGCGACGGAAAGCACAGCAATCTTGAGATCGCCAAGATCGTCCAGCGTCTCGAAGACACGGCCGATCCGAAATCGCTGGAAGAGCTCAAGGTCGGGCCGCAGGGCTGGGATCCGACGCGCGTCGAGGATGCGGAGACGCGGGCAGAGCGCCGCGCCGACAT
>DAIMJJ010000118.1:6948-12894 GCA_036722275.1 Rhizobium sp.
CCAGGTCCTCGCGGCAAGCGTCGAGCAGGCGGAGGACGTGCAGGAGACCGATTCGCCATCTTCGGCTCCGGGAGAGGGTGAGACCGATGCCGACGTGCCGCTGGAGACCGGCGAAACATTGGGTGAAGCGGAAGAGGCGGCCAAGGCAGAGGCCATTGGCGAGGCAGAGCTGGAAGCGCAGGTCGCCAATGCCGTCAATGACAATGCCGAGGGCGGAATTCTCTCGGTCTATCTCGATGAAGCCGGCATTTACGCCTTCCTCAAGGAAAAGGCGGCCGCAACCGCCTGAAGAGCGGGTTAGCCCGTCTCGTTCCGGCCGATGCCGGCACCGACGCGGATGAGTACCTCGCGCGGTATCTGATAGCGCTCGACCGCGTCCGCCTGGCTTCGGAAACCGCAGATCTCCCGTTGGATGAAGAGCGCCCAGACAAGATCGGCCGCCGTGTTCACCAGAGCGGAGAGGACGTCCGCATCCGCGCCAGCCGCCTTTGCCCGGCTGAGCTCAGCCAGAGCCATCTCCGCCTTGCGCCCGGCCCGCCCGAGCGCATCGGCTTTCTCTGCCGCGAGTTCATAATCCAGCGCGAGCAGTGTCGGGCCGGTGGTCGATGCATACGAAGCCGGTGGGCGAAAGCTCATGTCATTCGATCGAAAGCTGTCATCCGAGCCAATATGGGACACCAGGACCCTCCCGACAATGCTGATCGGGTAAGCAGGTCTTTAACCTGTGCGGTGTATCTTTGCTGCTGGTGAAATGAGTTCGAAGACGTGAATGCGGCCATGATGGAAGCATCGACAAAACCTGTAGACGGCAGCCTGCGTGCGGCCGCAGCCTCCAATGACGCCCGACCTGCGACCGAAGACGGCGCCGTCGGCGCAATCTTCAGCCATTGGCTGGCCGAAGCCGTCCAACCCAGACCGACCGCTCCGGCCCTGCAATGGGACGCCGAGGAGCTTAGTTCCCCGGCGGAAGTTGTAGAACCGCGCGTTCCGGCGAGCTGGCTCGATGCACTCGGCAGCGACTACGCCGAACCGCGTGAAGACCGGTCCGACGCGATCGCGGCGGTCAATTCAGACGATAACGGCCTCTATCGCATGTTCCGCAACGTCTCGCCCTGACGTCTACCAGTGCATGGCGGCGTCGGCGCGGGCACGGATCTCCTCGAAACCCCAGTCCTTTAGCAGTCGGCCGTCCTGCCAGACCGGCTGCAGCATGTTGTCCCGGCGGCCGAGTTCGGCAAGCGGCATGCCGAGCAGGTCGCGCCCGTCCTTGACCACCGCCTGCCGTCCGGACGGCAGCGGCCGCTCGCGCGGATTGATCGCGCGCCGGCCGATATCGTGCCAGGAACCGTTGTCGTCCTGCATGGCGCTGGCCAGCATGGTGAAGGACAGCGTGTCCCGGCTGAGCTTCTGCAGCAGCGTCGAGCCGACGCCGAAGGAGATGTTCTCCGCCGCGAACCCCATGCCCTCGAGGCGACCGAGGATCATCTGTATGTCCTGCAGGGTGACACCGTCCGATTGCAGCACCCGCACATGGTTGTCGAGGACCTTGAAGCCCTTGCCGTTGAGATGGGTTCCGTAGGCATAGGCGAGCTGCGCAACCACCTGAACCGGCGTATCGATGGGGTCGCCACTGTCGGGGCGAACGATCAGCGTTGCGCCCGCGGCGCGCACCTGGGTCTGGAGCTGCTTTCCCCAGATCTCCGAGACGGCATTGTGCAGGTCGTAGCTGTCGGACACCACCGAATAGGCGCCGAAGCGGGCGAAATGCTCGATCATGTTGGCATAGGCCTGCGCCTCACGGCTCTGGCCCCAGGCTGTCATCGTCGTATGTTCCGAAGCCGGTAGGGACCGGCCGGCCATCAGGGCGCCATAGTAGCGGCGCGCGTGGCGGATCGCCGGCAGCGAGTCGGAGAGGTGGAAATGCAGCAGATGGGCAACGCCGCCCAGCGCCGCCTGCTCCAGGCTCGTCGTGCTGCGGGCGCCGAAATCGCTGACCATCAGCGCCGAACGCTCGTCGGCATTGTCGGACGTGCGCGCAAGGAAGGGTTCGATCGTCTGGCGCAGCCGCCACGACAGTGTCGCCACCGTCGAGGGATACCAAACGGCGCGCAGGAGCGCGGTTTCCATATAGGCCGTCAGCCACGGCAGATGCGGATCGGTGTTCACCACCTGCAGGACCGGAACGCCGCGGCGGATGGCCTGTCCCTCGGGCAACGCATCGATCCTCAGCGGCAGGTAACCGCCATGGACGTTGAGGATCCGGGTCCAGCCGGCCCGGTCGAAGGGCTGGCCGTGCAGTGTGGCCAGCTCTTCCGCTTCATCGATGTCGGTCAGCATGACGGGCCTCGCGAGATAGGCCTTGAGGAACATTTGCAGGCCAAAGAACATGATCTCCGGGCGCGAGGAATGACCGCGCGTGGTGATGTAGCTCGAGATCGCCCGCGTCCCTTGCGGATATTGCAGATAGTGTCCGAGCTTGTAGCTGTCGGTGTTCAGAATGAGATTCTGGTCGTTCATCTGCAGCTTCCGGCGATGTTTGTCGGGGCTTCAAGACCCGCGCGTGCGGGAATCGCTTTGGTCAAAAGCTGTACGTGAGGCCATCGGCAGCGGCAAGGCGCTGAATCCGATTAATGGTTAACTGAAAATTAACCATAATCCTGCAGGCTGTCGGATCATTGATAGGGCAAATGCCTGCGTGAGGGCTCCGCCGCAGAGCGGAAACGATCCGGCCGCATGAGCGGCGCGCCATTGCCAGTGTTTCTTCAGCCATTTGCAGGATGAGGAGCTCCCATGCTGCCTCCGGTCAACGCCGTTGCCAAGTCGTCTGTCGCTTTCCAGGATACGCGCATCGCACAGGATGGCGCGAGCGAGGGGCGTGGCAAGCCCGCCGGCCAGCCTCTGCAGGCGGCAAACGGGCTCGAGCGCAATGCTGCCATTGCCGGACGTCTCAACCTGCTGATGCTGTCGGGCCAGGAGCGGATGTCCGACAATCTCACCCTCCTCGTCAATCTGCTCGGCAGCCGGCTTGGCATGGAGCGTGGCGAGGGCGAAAACCTCAGCGCCTTTGCCGGGCGACTGGTCCAGGCGCTCGCCGATGCCTCCCCGCAGATCCGCCAGTCGGTGCAGCGGCAGCTGGCGCAGATGTTCGGCGGTCTGCAATTGCGCACCCTGATCGAAGCCTTTCGCAATCCGGGCGGACCGGAAGCTGCGACGCTGAGCATCTATCTCGAACTCTATCGCGCCAAGGACAGGGACCTCGCCGCCCGCAGCGTCGTGACCTCCTACCGCCAGAATGGCGGAGAAGCGCGCCCGAGCGCAGCGCCGATGCCCTCACCGGCAGCAGGCAGCCGCCCATCTTCAGGTGCGCCCGCTCAGGTGCCGGTCAACCCCGCGCGGGCGGAGGCTGCCTCAGGGCGCGCCCTTGGCTCTTTGAGCGAATCGGAAATGCCGGAGGATGGCGCCGGTCTCGACGACCCGATGGCGCCAGTCGCCAAGGGGCGGCTCTTCAGCATGCAGGACGAACAGTCCCGCAAGACCCTGAAGCTCGCCGCCGCGCGGGCCTTGCAGACGGTGATGTTCCATGGTGCCCAGAAAGGCGCCGACCAGACCCCTGCCGCTGCGACGCAGACATCGACGTCTCCCGAGCCCGACGAAGCTGACAGACCGGTCCCGTCCTTGGCTGGCGCGACCGACGTGGACGACGTCAGCACTGCCTCGCTGCGCACCAATGTTGAGCCCGTGGCTGAAGCGCGCACCGGTAAGGCGCGGAGTGATGCAGCCGACGCCGGCGATCGCATCGCCCGTGATGCGAAGGGAGAAGCCAAAACGACGGAAGGCCGGGGGCTGGACGGTCAGCCGAGGGCGCGTGCCGCCGACAGCGACCGGACACAGACGCTCTTTGTCCTGAAGGGCTGGCAGGAAGACGGCCCGCAGGAGGTTGCCAGCGCATCGCAAGCGTCGCTACCGGCGCCTGAAGACATCCTTCCCGACCCGGCCCGCCTTCTCTCGCATGCCGGGATAGAAGAAATGCCAGCGGCGGCCACGACGGCAGCTCAGGCGTCCGCAACCGGCGAGCCCGCAGAAGCAGCCGATCAGACCCGAACATCCGAGCCGGAAGCCGAGGCGCTCGAACATCTGGCCGAGCCCGAAGGCGATCCTTCCGCGGCGGATCGTATGGTGCCGGACACTGCCGAAATGGCCCAGGCGATGCCGGATCCCGAATTGGCGCTTGCTCGCCCGCCCTTTGCCGCTCGCGAGGGCATTCCTTTGCCGTTGGTCAACTACCTGTTTGCCACCGACGATCCGGATGGCGACAAGGGTGTGAAGCATCGGTTCAGCCGTGACGACGGCGACAGCGGGGCGCAATCCGGCGAGGGCTTCGAAGACGAGGCCGGCGAAGAGGCGGCGCACGGCGAGCAGGGCGCGGAGGATGAAGAAGCCGCCGAGCAGCAGGAGGCGGCGGTGCCGCGCCGGCTCGGCGCGGACGCGGCCGAAACCGAAGGCGAAACCGCTAACGATCTTTACTGGCGCATGGCCGGCTGGTCCTGAGCCGTCACCGGCTGCGACCGCCAGACTGACTCGACCACAAAGAAAAACCCGCCGGCGAAGACCGGCGGGTTCTCTTTATTCCGTCTGAAGGAAAGGCTTATTCGCCGCTGCGGTTCTTCAGAGCCGCACCGAGGATGTCGCCGAGCGAAGCGCCCGAGTCGGACGAACCGAACTGTGCGACGGCTTCCTTCTCTTCAGCGATTTCCAGAGCCTTGATCGACAGCATGACCTTGCGATCCTTCTTGGAGAAGTTGGTCACGCGGGCGTCGACGGTCTGGCCGATCGAGAAGCGTTCCGGACGCTGCTCGTCGCGGTCGCGGGAGAGATCGGCGCGACGGATGAAGGAAGTGATGTCCTCGTGGTTGACGAGCTTCACTTCGATACCGCCATCGTTGATGCCGATGACTTCGCAGGAGACGACGGCGTTCTTGCGCAGGTCGCCGGAAGCGGCGGCTTCGCCGACCGAGTCCTTGCCGAGCTGCTTGATGCCGAGCGAGATGCGTTCCTTCTCGACATCGACGTCGAGAACGACGGCCTTGACGACATCACCCTTGTTGTACTCCTCGATGACCTGTTCGCCCGGGCGGTTCCAGTCGAGATCCGACAGGTGAACCATGCCGTCAACGTCGCCTTCGAGGCCGATGAACAGGCCGAATTCGGTCTTGTTCTTGACTTCGCCTTCGACTTCGGTGCCGGCCGGGTGGCTGTAGGCAAAGGCCTGCCACGGGTTCTCGAGGGTCTGCTTGAGGCCGAGCGAGATACGGCGCTTGGACGGATCGACTTCGAGAACGACGACATCGACGTCCTGCGTGGTCGACAGGATCTTGCCGGGGTGTACGTTCTTCTTGGTCCAGGACATTTCCGAGATGTGGATCAGGCCTTCGATGCCCGGTTCCAGCTCGACGAATGCACCGTAGTCGGTGATGTTCGTGACGGTACCGGAGATCTTCTTGCCGACCGGGTACTTGGCGGCAATGCCATCCCACGGATCCGACTCGAGCTGCTTCATGCCGAGCGAGATGCGGTGGGTTTCCTGGTTGATGCGGATGATCTGAACCTTGACCTGCTGGCCGATGGACAGGATCTCCGACGGATGGTTGACGCGGCGCCATGCCATGTCGGTGACGTGCAGCAGGCCGTCGATGCCGCCGAGGTCAACGAACGCACCGTAATCGGTGATGTTCTTGACGACGCCGTCAACAACCTGGCCTTCTTCGAGGTTCTGAACGATTTCAGAACGCTGCTCGGCGCGGCTCTCTTCGAGAACGGTACGGCGCGAAACGACGATGTTGCCGCGACGCTTGTCCATCTTGAGGATTTCGAAGGGCTGCGGGTTGTGCATCAGCGGGGTGACGTCGCGGATCGGACGGATGTCGACCTGCGAACGCGGCAGGAAGG
>DAIMJJ010000119.1:0-12894 GCA_036722275.1 Rhizobium sp.
CATCCAGGCATAGCGAGAGACTCGCGGGCTCGGTGCCGAGCATCATGTGGTGGAACTCCCTCGCCGCATGCTCCAACTCCACATCATGGTTGTGGTAAGCAAGAGTCAATCCCTGGGATGCCAGTTCCCGGCCCAGCCGGTTCAAGCCCGCGGCCTGGGCCTTCAACTGCGCGTCAGTCTTCCCCTGCCGATTCGGCAGCGGGCTGGGGTTGGTGACAATGATCTTCGTACCCAACGCCTTGACTCGCTTGCCCAGCTCGAGAATCCGCTGGATTTCCCTCGCGACCGTCGCCGCCTCGACGAGATTGCTGCCCGTGTACACCGATCGCATCTGAAGTCCGTGTCGGACAAGCTGTGCCGCCAAGGCTTCCGCCTGTTCGGGGCCACTGACTCCCGGCTCCAGGCCGTCGATCCCGCAGGCGGCCAGCTCGGCGAACTCTTCGTCCGGAGGCAAAGAGGGCCGCTTCTTGTCGCGCCCGCGCATGGTGCCGACGGACCATTGGTTGATCGCGACATGCGGGCCCCCGTCAGCACGCGCGGCGGCCGCGATCGGTCGCCCTTCGGATCGGTATTGGCCGAGACATGAAAGGGGTCCGCCTGGACTACGCGGGAAATGTGGTTGCGGATATTGGCGGAGAATTGCGGATCGACCTCGTTGAGCACATCCTGTCCGTCGAACAGCGACCACATCTCGCCGACCGTCTCGTCACCCACGCGGGTGACGATGCCGCCGATCTCTTCCAGCAGCGTATCGGTGGCGCGCCGCTTGTCCCACCAGTCGGACTGGGTGTGCGGCAGCTTGTTGCCGATGGCAGTCCACTCCCCGTCTTCCTCGAAGGCCATGATGTGCCGGGTCCGGGGCTCGTGCTGCATGTCATAGATGCGCGCGCGGATATCGACGAGCGGCTTGAACATCGGATGGCTCGGCACATCCTTGACCCTCTCGCCGCCGACATAGACCTCGCGGCCGTCGCGGATCGACTCGATGTACTCGTCGCCTGTGCGGATCATTCAGGAAGCCTCCGGTCGCAAGGAAACCGGGCGGGTTTCCAGATGTCATTCAAGGCGATATTGTTGGCAGGGCGAAAGGCTCGGAGAAATTAGTTCTTTCCGGAGTTCTGCCTTGGATTTTCCAAACCGCAGGCTCAGGCGGCAAGGGTTTCGCCGCTCAGGCGCGCGAGCATGGCCCGGCAGGCCTCGATCTGGCTGCGCTCGACAAACTCGTCGGCCTTGTGTCCCTGGTCCATGCTGCCGGGGCCACAGACGATGACGGGGGCCGAAAGCGCCTGCGTGAAGAGCCCGCCTTCCGTGCCGAAGGCGACCTTGATGGTATGATCGCCGCCCGCGGCGGCCATGGCCTTGCGAAACGCTCCGTCGCGCGTGTCGGTCGCCAGCCCCGGATAGGCGTTGACCACGTCCAGGGTAATTCCAGCCGAGGGGAAACGTCTGCGCACCCCGTCGGAGATCGCCTCCGCCTTGTCGAAAAGCTGCGCAAACAGGCTTTCGGCATTGTCCGCGGCGATGTTGCGGATCTCGAAATCCAGCAGGCACCGTTCCGGGACGATGTTGAGCGCGGTTCCGCCAGCGATGATCCCGGCATGAACGGTGGTGTAGGGAATGTCGTAATCCTCGTCCAGGCTCCCGGTTTCGGCGAGCTGCGATTGCAGGCTGCGCAGTTCGCTCAAGAGGTCGGCGGCCAGATGGATGGCATTGAGCCCCGTCGGAGCCAGGGCGGAATGCGCGGTGACCCCGCAACAGGTGGCCCGGGCGGCAAGCTTGCCCTTGTGCCCCGAGGCGACGGTCAGCGAAGTCGGCTCGCCGATCAGCACACAGGCCGGCCTCAGCCCCGCCTTGGCCAGTTCCGCCAGCATCGGGCGAACACCGACGCAGCCGATCTCCTCGTCATAGGACAGGGCCAGATGCAGCGGGGCGGCACGAGGCGCGGCGCGCGCCTTCAGCATCGCCTCGATGGCGCAGGCGACGAAACCCTTCATGTCGGTCGTGCCACGGCCAAAAAGACGACCGCCGTCCTCGGACAGACGGAAGGGATCGCGAGTCCAGCGCTGCCCATCGACCGGCACGACGTCCGTATGGCCGGAGAGCACCAGCCCCCCGGGACCTTCAGGCCCGACGGTCGCAAACAGTGAGGCGCGATCCCCGGCGTCCGACGGAAAGAGCCGGCATTCGATTCCGGCCTGCGACAGCAGGGACGAGACATAGCGCATCAGCTCGATATTGCCGTCCCGACTGACCGTGGGAAAGGCAATCAGCCGATCGAGGATCTCGTATGCGTTCGCCATGGCCGATCGATCCTAGAGATCGACGGTCGCCGCAAGGTAGCTCTTGCGGATCGCGGCCGAGCGAATGTCCCAGAGCATCGACGTACCCTTGGCGATGATCCAGCTGTCCCCCGGACCATAGACCGTCGTCTGCCCGGTCGATTCGTCGGTCAGCGCCAGTTCGCCGTCGAGCAGGGTGGCATGTTCGTGGAACGGATAGACGACCCGGTACTTGCCTTTCGTCGCCGCATAAAGCCCGCCGGAAACCGGACTCTCGAACGAGCCGAACAGCAGCTTCCCGGAAACTTCGATCGGCCCTTCAAGGGTGGTTGCGCCAATATCCTCGGGCGCGCCCCAGGCGTCCAGCGGTTCGCGGGACATGTCGAGTGTGAATGAGAGCATGTTTTATCCTCAGTCGAGTGGTAGAAGTTCGGTGATTTCGCGCTTGAAGGGCAGGGCGTGCTCGGCAAGCGGCTCGCCATCCAGCTCTTCCGCGTAACGGCGGCCGGCATAGGTGGCATGGGCGATGGTGGCAGGGGCGAGCGCATCGCCAATGGCCGACACGCTCTCGATGCCGGCATCGGCCCATTCGGCGCGGCGGGCCAGCAGATCGAGACAGAGGTCTTCGTTCGGCAGGCGAGCCGTGACCAGCACGACCGCATCGGCCTCGATGCGCTCCTGGCGGCCGGTGAAGGCGCACGACACGGTCACCTCACCCGGGGCGATCGCATCGAGCGCGGTGAAACTGCGCACCGTTACGCCCTTTTCAAGCAGCCGCTTCTGGATGAAATGCTGTTCCATGGTGTTGCGGGTCCAGGTCGAGGCCTCCGACGCCGGCGTGGCGTAGATGGTCTCGTAGCCCTTCTCTGCCATCAGCTCGGCCATGACGCCGCCCATGTAATAGTGGTCGTCGTCCCAGACGATGACCCGCTTGCCGGTCGGCAGACGGCCGGCCATCACGTCGCTTGGCGAGAGCACTTGCGCGCCCTCGGCGATCGGCAGGGCCACGGTGTGGAGATGGCCGACACCGTCCTTGCGCCAGGTCGATCCCGTGGCAATCGCGATGCGCGGAATGCCGAAGCCGAGCACGTCGTCGGCGGTCAGGCGGCTGTCGAAATAGACTTCGACATTGGCAAGCTGGTTGAGCTGCAGCTTGCGGTAATCGGCAACACGGGTCCAGGCGGACAGCCCCGGCAGCCGCGCCTCCTGCAGCACGCGCCCACCGAGTTCGGTTCCCGCCTCCGCCAGCGTCACGGCATAGCCGCGCTTGCCCAGCGCCTGCGCTGCCTCCAGACCGGCCGGGCCGGCACCGACGATCAGTACCGGCTTGTCGGACTTGGCCTTGCGCACCTTTTCCGGATGCCAGCCCTTGCGCCATTCCTCGGCCATGGTCGGGTTCTGGGTGCAGCGGATCGGCGACATGGTGAAATCGCCGGAGACGCAGATGTTGCAGCCGATGCATTCCCGGATGTCGTCGAACCGGCCTTCCTCGATCTTCTTCGGCAGGAAGGGATCGGCGATCGACGGCCGTGCCGCGCCGATCATGTCGAGAATGCCCTTGTTGACGAGGCTGACCATGCGGTCGACCGAGGTATAGCGACCGACGCCGACGACGGGCTTGGAGGTCAGGCGCTTGACGCCGACGATGAAGGGCTCCTGTGCGCCCTCTTCGGCGAAGCGTGAGGTGCGGCTGTCGTTTTCCCAGCCGGCCAGCGTCACGTCCCACAGGTCCGGCAGGTCGGCCATCAGGCCGATCATGTCCTCAACCTCTTCCTTGTAGAGACCGCCCTCGCCCATCAGTTCGTCGACGGATATGCGGATCGGCACGGCGCAGGTATCGCCCACCGCCGCCTTGGTCTCCTCGGTGATCTCGCGCAGGAGCCGGATGCGGTTTTCGATCCCGCCGCCATATTCGTCGGTGCGCTGGTTGTAGCGGCGCGACAGGAAGTGGTGCAGGAAGCCGAGCGAATGGGCGGCATAGACATAGATCAGATCGAAACCGGCGCGCTTGGCACGATTGACCGCGGCGAGGTGCCATTTGCGGATGTTCTTGATGTCGGTCGCGTCCATGCGGCGCGCCTGCACCGGGTCATAGGTGAAGGTGGCGACCGGCAGATGCGCCGGCCCCATCGGCACCTCGCGCGAATAGAGATTGGGGCCGTTCATGCCGTTATAGGCAAGCTCGATACCCGCCAGCGCCCCGCCCTCATGGATCTTGTCGACCATGCGCGACAGCGCCGGGATGTCCCGGTCATCCCACAGGCGCAGTTCGATGAAAGGGGTGATCTCGGAGCTGTAGTGAAATTCCACCTGCTCGGTACACACCACGGCCCAGCCACCCTCGGCCTTGACGCCCCGCATATGGGCAAGCGCGGTCGGATCGCGATAGCCCATGCCGTTGCAATGGGGCACCTGGTAGAACCGGTTTCGGGCGGTCACCGGCCCAATCTTCACCGGCTCGAACAAGACGTCATAGCGGCTCGGTCGCGCCTGCGGCGTACCCCAGTTCATCCAGTCACTCATATCGCACCTCGGCATGGCATGTCGAAGCCAAGATAGGCTGAGGAGCGCTTCGGGGAAATAACGCTTTATATGGAGCCTGCTTCGAAAATTCAAAACCAGGGCGCAGCTTTGTAAGCAATGGCTTTCGGTTGGCGGACGGCGCGAAGGTTTCGGGAACCGGACCCGTTGACCGGCTGTACCCTTGGCGAAGGCCGGCTATGACCCGACCATGGTCCTCAGTTGTTGGCGCGGGCGTTGCGGCGTCTTCCTTCGATCGTGGCCAGGGCCGCTCCGGCCAGGACCAGCGGAAGGGCCGTAAGGAAGGAAGCGGACAAGGGGGCGCCGAACAGCAGCAGGTCGGCGATGACCGGCCAGACGATCGCGAGATACTCGAAGGGTGCCAGCAGCGATGCCTCGGCATGTTTGAAGGCCAGAGTCATGGCGATGTGGGCAAAGCCGCCGAACAGGCCGGCCAGAATGAGCATGGCCAGCGCATCGGTGTCAGGCATGACCCAGCCGAAGGGAATGGTGGCGGTCCCGGCGATCATCGAGGCGATGACAAAATAGAAGGCGATGGCGCCGGGACTTTCTGTCCGGCTCAGGCTGCGGACCATGATCAGCGCAAAGGCGGTCAGGATCCCCATCACGAGCCCGAAGACATAGCCCCATAAGCGGTCGCCATTCAGATCGGCATGGCCGATCTCCGGCCAGACGAGGGCGAGAACGCCACCCAGTCCCAGCGCCACGCCGCCGATCCGCCAAACCGTCAGCCGTTCAGACAGGAGGAACACGCCGGCTATGCTTGTAAAGGTGGGAGACAGGTAGCTCAGCAAGGTTGCTTCGGCGAGCGGCAGCCGCGCAATGGAGGCGAACGAGGCAAACATGGCGGCAGCGCCGAGGCTCGACCGCAGGAGATGCGAGAACGGCCGCCTGGTTGCCAGCCCCTTGGGAAACTCGGCGCGGATCCACAAGAAGACCACGAGCGGGATCAGGGCGAAGGCCGAGCGGAAGAAGACGATCTCGCCGACCGGCACTCTTGCGGAGATTGCCTTGATGCAGACTGCCATGGCCGCAAACAGGAAGCCCGACAAGATGCGCAGGGCAATGCCCGTCATGGGATTTTCGGCCGTTGTCTTCACGTGAGGTCCTTCAGCCCTCACGGGCATGGGTCGTAATTGTCGCCGGACAGCCATAGCGCAACTTCAGGCCCCTGTCCGGGGACAGATGATCGCGGTCCACCGGCGTCATCGCGTAAAATGGATGTGCGGTTTCTGGTGGTACGGCGAGGGTGTCACATGCGCCTCGACCGAGAACACGTCGCGGAGCAGGTCCCGCGTCATCACCTTCTCGGGCGGCCCCGAAGCCACGACCTTTCCGGCCTGCAGGACCAGCAGTTGATCGCAGAACATCGCCGCATGATTGAGGTCGTGCAGCGCAATGATGCTGGTGAGCGACAGGTCGGAGACGAGCCGCAGCAGGCCGATCTGGTGATGGACATCGAGATGGTTGGTGGGTTCGTCGAGGATCAGCTCCGTCGGCGACTGGGCAAGGGCCCGCGCAAGATGGGTGCGCTGCTTTTCGCCGCCCGACAGGCTCTGCCATGGCGCATTGCGCATCGCCGTCATTTCGGTGCGTTCGAGTGCAAGATTGACCGCAGCATCGTCGTTCGCCGTCCAGCCGGAAAACATCGAGCGATGCGGAAAACGGCCGAGCTTGACGACGTCGATGACCTTTAGATTGGCATTGGTCGTTGCATGCTGCTCGATAAAGGCGATGCGCTGGGCGATGGCGCGGCGACGGAAGGTGGAGATGTCGCGGCCGTCCAGAGCGACCCGCCCGGAATGCGGCCGCTTCAGCCCGGTCAGCAGGCGCAGAAGCGAGGTCTTGCCGGAGCCGTTCGGCCCCAGAAGACCCAGCATCTTGCCCGGCTCCACGGCGAAGGACACGCCGTTGACGATCGTCTTCGAACCGATCTTCCAGACGAGATTGTCGGCTTTGATGCTCATGAGGCGCGCTGCAGCTTGTAGAGAATGATCGAGAAGAACGGCACACCGACGAGCGCGGTGACGACGCCGATCGGGAGGACCTGTTGCGGAATGAGCGTGCGCGAGGCGATGTCGGCCAAAACCATGAAGATCGCGCCGATGATCGCACTGGCCGGCAGAAGCCGTGCGTGCAGCGGGCCCACCAGGAAGCGTGTGGCATGGGGAACCACGAGCCCGACGAAGCCGATCGTGCCGACCATGCTGACGATGGTCGCGGTCATCACCGCGGTCAGCGCGAAGAGGATGATACGGGCACGCCCGACGTCGACGCCGAGGGCGGCGGCGGCCTCGTCTCCGAAGGCGAAAGCGTCGAGCACGCGCGCATAGAGGAGGCAGGCGACAAGGCCGAACCCGACGACGATCGACACCAGAACGAATTCCGGCCAGCGCACGCCGCCGAAGCTGCCGAGCAGCCAGAACATCACGTCGCGCGCCTGCTGGGCATTGCCGGAGGTGGTGACGATATAGGACGTCGCCGCGTTGAAGAGCTGCGAGGTCGCAACGCCGGCCAGGATCGTCCGGTCCGCCCCGCCTCGCGCACCGTTCGAAAGGAGGGCCACGAACAGGAAGGCCGCAAATGCGCCGGCAAAGGCGCCGGCCGACATGGATACGGCGCCGGCGCCGATCCCGAGAATGGCGATGGCGACCGCGCCCGTGGACGCGCCCGCCGAAATGCCGAGGACATAGGGTTCCGCCAGCGGATTGCGCAGCATCGCCTGCATGATCGCACCGCACAGGGCCAGACCGGCGCCACAGAACACCGCGACAAGCGCCCGGCTCAGCCGGTAGTCCCAGATGACGGCCTCATGGATACGATTGAGCTCGACCGACGTCCATCCCAGCTTGTTGGTGATGGCGGAATAGGTGGTCGACAGAGGGATCGGCATGTCGCCGATCCCGACACTGATGCCGACCACAAGCGCGATCGCCGCCAGGCACGCAACAAGAAAGCCGGCGGGGGCGATGATGCGTGGTAGAAGCCCGCCGGATTTCCCGGTTTCCGCCGTTCTGCTCACTTGAGGCCAAGCTTCTTCAGCTGTTCGGCCACCTGCTCGGCGCCGTAGATGGTGCGCACGGTCGGGTTCATCGCCTGGCCGTCCATGACCACGATCGCCTTGTTCTTGACTGCCGGCATCTGGCTGGTGGCCGGATCCGTGGTCAGGAATTCGATCTTCGCCGCGGACTTGTCCAGTTCCCAGCGGTTGCGATCAACCTGGGCGACAACGATGACGTCGGGATTGGTTGCGATGATGCTTTCCCAGCCAAGTGCCGGCGATTCGGCTTCCGTGGTGATGGCATTCGTTCCGCCGAGTACGTCGGCAATGAACCCGGAAGCGCTGTTCTTGCCGCCGAGATAGGCGTCGGCGGAGGGCGACGGGCTGGAGAACCAGAACACATAGGACAGCTTCTTGCCATCCTTCGGCGCATCGGCGCGCAGCGCTGCTTCGCGCTTCTTCAGATCGCCGATGAGCGCCTCGCCCTTGTCGCGGACGTCGAAGATCTGCGACAGCTCGTCGATTTCGCGGTAGAGTGTCTCCATGTTCCACAGTTCGGCGCGGTCGCCATAGCCGAACTTATCCTTGGCGACACCTTCCGCGACGCAGGTGCTCGGGGAAATATAGGTCGGAACGCCGAGCTTCTCGAAGTCCTCGCGCTTGGCGACCTTGCTCGACGGGCCGAGCAGGCTCGGCAGTGCCGCGGCAACGAAATCCGGCTCTTGCGCGAGGATGGATTCGAAGGTCGGGAACTCCACGGTCAGAACCTTCACCTTGGCATTGGCCTCGGCCAGCTGGGGAAGAACCTTGTTGGGCCAGAAGGCGGTGCCGACCATCTTGTCCTCAAGGCCGAGCAGCAGCAGGATCTCCGCGCTGTTCTGGCCGAGCCCGACCGCCCGTTGCGGAGCCGCCTTGAAGGTTACGCTGACGCCGCAATTCTCGATCGTGAGCGGATAGCTGGTGGAGGCCGCATAGGCCGGTATCGCGGTCAGGGAGATGGCTGCGGCGATCGCTGCGGTGGCAAATAGTCGGGTCATGGCTCAATCCTCTGTGGCGGCATCCTGCCGGGCGGAACAATGGTCGCCCTATAACCATCAATTTCCGCAGGAAACAAGAGTATTGAAGTCATCTTTTTGTTTGTCTGGTTCCTCCCCGGCTGACCCAGGCCTTGTTCGCACGCTGTCCTTCATGTGGCGCCGCTCTGCGACCGGCCAAGCTCACGGCTGCCCAGGGAAAGCGCGTTGCTGACCCGGCGGTATCGCAAGAACCGGCGAGGAGATCGCCAGTGAGCGGGAGGGGCAGTGAGTGCCGGGTATCCGGTCCGCCGGGAAACCTGGCGTGCTTAGCATATGGCTGCGCCGCGGTGGCGTTGCGATCTGCGGTTTCCTGTTCTGGAACAGGCGGCGCGTGAAGGGTGCACAATTCGGACACACCCCCATGATACTAGGATTGTTCCGTCCGCGCATAAGTTGAAGTTTGGCAACGTGACTTTTCCGTGGCTGCAACACGAGGGCAGAAAGGAATGTCCGATGACAAAGATCCTGATGCATCAGCAACCCGACCTGGTTCAAAGCGCCGTTCGGCGGCTTTTGAAAGAGCATGGCTTTGCTCAAACGCCTGTCCTGGCAGAGAACGCCATCGAGCTCGTCGTGCGCCTGCACGAGAGCGGCATCCGCGAAGAGGATGAGCTGGTGGAGCTTGCCGCGTTGAGTGGCGGCAAGCCGCTCGATGAACGCGCCGGCAGCCGACGTCCCGCGCTCTGATCGCCGGCTCCGCAGGCCGGAGAGGGGGCGGTCGGAACTGCAAACCCGGCCCGACTGACCGTTCGCACCCGCGTCCCGCCACGTCCATATGACTTGTCTCTGCCGAAACAAGCGCCACGCGACCAAAGCCGCGTGGCCTATTTCCTGTCTTTCCGTCGAAACCCGGCGTCAGGAGACGCGCTTGGCAATGTGGAACTTGCGCTTTTCCAGTTCCTTGAAATAGGCGTCAACGTCGAAATACTCTTCCGGTGCCCAGACGCCCGGCTTCTTCGGATTGGCGAGGATCAGCTGGGCCGCGATCGAGCCGTTCATCGAGGTGCAGGCATCGACATAGGGTGCGTACATGGCGTCCGGCTTGACCACGACTTCGACGGTGACGGTCGTCTCGACGCCGTTCTTGCGCCCCTTGCCGACGGCGAAATGGATCTCGTGGCTGTCCTGCGACGGGATCTTGTCGGCGTTGTTCTTGATGTTGCGCTCGATCACCTTGTTGAGCACGTCGAGCGGGCGGACCTTGACGCCGCCGACCTCGACCGGATCGTTGAAGTCGCCGAAACCGGCCTTGACGAGGCCCACCCAGGCTTCGTGCTCGCGATGCGGCAGGTGCAGCTTCCAGGAGAATTCCTTGATGCCCTTTTCCTTGATCCCGTCGGCCAGCGGCACGGTCAGCTGTTCCGAGTGCGGCGAGTGCATGAATTCGCAGCGACCCCACGGTTCCGGCAGATCGAGATATTCGCGACCGCTCATCGGCGGGCAGGTGACGTGCTTGCCGTCGTAGAACTGCGTGCTTTCATGGGCATATTCCGCCAGCACCGTCGAGACGCTGTAGGGCGGCACAAGCACCGGGTTCTCGTCGCCAACCAGTTCGGCGGCCCAGTAGAGGTTGATCTTGTCGATCTCGTCGAGTTCGTCGGCGACCGCGCGGCAGATCACGTTGGACATGCCCGGATCGGCGCCGACGCCGATGACGGCGGTCACGCCGGCGGCCTTGAACCGCTCGTGTTCGGCGAGTTGCTTGACCGTGAAGGTGCCAAGTCCGCCGAGATCGATATAGGGCACCTTGGCGGCAAGGGCCGCCTCGAAGATCGTCATCTGGAAGCCGAGCAGGGTCGGCACGCAGTTGATGCAGATGTCGGCACCGGCGATCGCGGCATTGAGCGCTGCCGGATCGGTGACGTTGAGATCGACCAGTTCCAGGCGGGGATCGCCCAGTTCCTGCTTGAGCGCTTCCATCTTTTCACGCGCCGCGTCGCAGACACGGATGCGGGTGATGTCGACGATGGCGCGGTCGGAAACCAGGTCGCGCACGATGCCGGCGCCCATGAAGCCGGCGCCGCCGAGAAGGGTAATGATCATTTCGAAAGTCCTCTTGTCATGAAATCTGTTGCGGGCAGGCGTCGCCTCAGGCGTGCTTGCGGCCCCCCGTCTCGTAGAACCAGTCGTCCGGATAGGGATACCACCACTCCTGGCGGACCGGCTTGTGATCGATGATGACCATTTTCGAGCGGCGGAAAGTGTCGAGCCCGAGCTTGGACAGTTCGCGGCCGATGCCGGACTTCTTCCAGCCCCCGAAGGGGAGCGCATCGTTGTCGATCAGCGGATTGTTGACCCAGACCATCCCGGCCTCGAGACGTTCGGAGGCTTCCATGGCCTCTTCGAGCGAGGTCGTGAACACGGACGCGCCGAGGCCGAACTCGCTGTGGTTGGCCATGTCGATCGCGTGGTCGAAGTTTTCCACCCGCATGACGGCGGCGACCGGTCCGAAGCACTCCTCCTGCATGATCGCCATGTCGGCGGTGCAGCCAGTAAGGATGGTGGGCTCATAGAACCAGCCGACCGGCTCGGACGGCGGGATGCGGCCGCCGATCTCGACCTTGGCCCCCTTGGCGACGGCGTCCTCGACCAGCCGGATCACCTTGGCGCGGGCGGCTTCGGACACCAGCGGACCGATCTCCGCCTTGGTCAGGCCGTTGCCGATGCGCAGCCGTTTCGTTTCGGCGACGAATTTGTCGATGAAGGCATCATGCACGGCATCGACGACGAAGAAGCGCTCGGCGGAGGTGCAGACCTGGCCGGACATGTGGAAGGCGGCGGTGACTGCGCCGGCGGCCGCCACGTCGAGCGGCGCGTGGGCGGTGATGATCATCGGATCGGAACCGCCGGCCTCGATCACGGCCGGCTTCATCTGGCCGGCGGCGGCGATGGCCACGGCGCGGCCGGCGGCGACGGAGCCGGTAAAGGCGATCGCATGGGTCTTCGGCGAGGCGATCAGCGCCTCGGCCACCGCCACGCCGCCCGGCAGACAGGCGATCAGCCCTTCCGGGAGATCGGCGAAGATCTGCATGAATTCGAGGGTCGACAGCGTGGTCGCCGGCGCCGGCTTGATGATGCAGCCATTGCCGCAGGCGAGCGAGGCGGCGACCGTCCAGCACATCAGGAGGATCGGGAAGTTGAACGGCATGATGTGCACGGACAGGCCCAGCGGCTCGTAGCGGGCGAACTGAAAGGAACCTGCCTGAGTGGTGCCGGCGATCTTGCCGGCGTCGTCGCGCGCCATCTCCGCGAAGTAACGGAAGGCCCCGGCGCAGTTGGCGACCTCGCCGATTGCTTCCGGATAGGGCTTGCCCATTTCCCGCGACATGATCTCGGCGCAGCGCCGCATGTCGGTCGCTTCGATCCGGTTGGCAATCTTGTGCAGGATCGTTGCCCGGGTCTTGGCGTCGAGCGCCTTCCACTTGCGCTGGGCAGCCGTCGCTGCGTCGAGCGTGTCCGAAAGCTCGGCCTCGGTCACTTCGGTGATGACACCGACCTTCTCGAGCCGCGCGGGATCGATGACGTCGATCAGGCGGCCGCGGCTGTCCTTGTAGCTGCCGTCCGCGAAATAGGTGGGTCTGGAAATGTCAAAAGCGTTCATGGCGTCCTGCCTCATGTGGCGGTCGAAGAGGAGATTGGCGCGACCGGTGCGTGGCTGCGCCAGGAGGGGAGTGCTGCGTCCATCGCAGTGCGGATGTCGTTAAGGCCGGCTTGCGTCAGCGCCCTGTCCAGGAGCCGCGCCACCCGCGGCATGTGGACGAGGTAGCCATGTTTGCCGTCCCGCTTCGACAGTCGCTCGAAATTGCCGAGGATCTTGGTGTGGCGGTGGGCGGCAAGCAGCCAGTATTCGGAAAGGAAGCGCTGACGATCGAGGCCGGGGCGTCCGGCGAGATAACGCTCGACGAGGCGATCCTCGAGGGCAGGATCGATGTCGCGGCGGGCATCCTGGGTCAGCGATACGAGGTCATAGGCCGCAGAGCCGATCAGCGCGTCCTGG
>DAIMJJ010000120.1:0-12834 GCA_036722275.1 Rhizobium sp.
GTCGTCGGCGCGTTTACGCGGTTCGACGCGGCACTCACGGCGCGGCGCATGGCGCTCTCGCCGCAGGTGGCCACGGGCGATGTCGTCTTCGTCGCCATCGACAAGCAAAGCCTCGACGCGATCGGCGTCTGGCCGTGGGACCGCAGCATCTATGCCGGACTGATCGATCGCCTGGCATCCGCGAACGCGCGCGACATCTTCTTCGACATCGACTTCAGCGCCCGCTCCTCACCGGAAAGCGATGAACGCCTGCAGCAGGCGCTTGAAGCGGCCGGCGGCGGGGTCGTGCTGCCGTCATTTACCCAATACCGCTCCAGCGGCGACCACCGCGACCTGACCGGGGTGACGGCACCGAACGCGCTCTTTGCCGATCATGCCTGGATCGCCAGCGTCAGCCTCAGCGCCGACGCCGACGGCATCGTCCGTCGCTTCCCCTATGGCGAACAGCAGGGCGACGGGTTCGTCATGTCCGTGCCGGCGACCCTCGCCGGCGTCGCCGAGACCCAGGCCGCTCCCTTCGTCATCGACTTCTCGATCGATCCCGAGACGGTACCGCGGTATTCCTTGATCGACGTGGTCTCCGGCCGGGTCGATGCCTCAGCCTTTGCTGACAAGATCGTCGTCGTCGGGGCAAGTGCGATTGAGCTCAAGGACAATTTCGTCGTTCCCGTCTACGGCTTGCTCTCAGGTCCGATGGTGCAGATTCTCGCCACAGAAACCCTTTTACAGGGTCGCGCCCTGAAGCCGGTAAGCCCGCTTCCCCTGCTGCTCTTGGCCGGCCTCGTCGGTCTGGCGGCGCTGTCGCCGCGCCTTCGTCTGCGTTCCCAGGCGCTAATGGTCGGGTCGAGCGTGGTCGCTTTCGAGGCCGGCGCCTTCTGGCTGCAGGCCGGCTTCGGCCTTCTGGTTCCGACGGTCGCCGCGCACGTGCTTCTCGGGCTTCTCGTTGCCGGGCGTTTCCTCGAGGAGCTCGACCTGCGCACCTGGCTCCTGCGGCTGGCCTCCGTCGAGGCCGATAATTCCCGCAGTCTGCTCGGCCAGGTGATCAGCGACAGCGCGGATGCCATTCTCGTCGTCGACGAAGAGGGACTGCCGGTTCAGCACAGCGCGCAGCTCGCCGCCCTCTTTCCCGCGATCGCCGCAGCCGGCCAGGGCCGAAGCGTTCTTGCGCTGCTGCCCGAGCCATGGCGGCACGGCATCGCCGCCTCGATCGCGCACCTTCGGGAAGGGCATTCGGCACCGACGACGCTCGCCGAAATCGCGCTGCCGGGCCAGGCGGGCGAGGATCTTGTCCTCGAATACACCATCACCGCCTCCAGGCTCACCCAGGCCGCCGGCGGCAGCCACCTGAACGATGCGCACCGCTTCGTTGCCTGTATCACCGCCCGCAACATCACCGAACGGCGCCGGCAGGAGGAACGCATCGGTTTCCTGTCGCGCCATGATGTGCTGACCGGCGCCCTGCGCAGCTCGGCCTTCGTCGCCGAGATCAATGCGCGGCTGAGCGATCGGCCGCCGGCCGGGCGCGGCTATGCCGTCTATGCGGTCAACCTCCACCGCTTCAAGACGATCAACGCCACCCTCGGGCGCGAGAAGGGCGATGCGCTCTTGAAGGCCGTCGTCAATCGCCTGACGTTGCTCGACCCGCGCCTTTCGATGATCGGCCGGTTGGGCGGCGACACCTTTGCGCTCTTTACCACCGCACCTGTTGACGAGGACGAGGCGCGCGCGATGGCCGAGGCAATCGTCGCCGCCCTCACGACGCCGTTCGATATTGCTGATGCCCGGCCGACCCTCGGCGTCCACATCGGCATGGTGTTCCGGGACGAGGCCATCGAAGACGGCGCCACACTGGTTGCGGCCGCCGAACTGGCTCTCGATGAGGCGCGGCGGACCAATGGCAGCGGGCTCGCCGAATTCGATCCCGAAAGCGGCGCCCGCCATGCCACCGCACGACTGATCGAATCCGAACTCTGGCACGCGCTCGACCGCGGCGAGGTCAAACTTCTCTACCAGCCCCAGGTACTGCTCGACGACCAGCGACTGATCGGTGCCGAAGCGCTGCTGCGCTGGCAGCATCCGACCCTTGGCTTCATCTCGCCGCAGGTCTTCGTCGAGATCGCCGAGGCCAACGGCTTCATCGAACAACTCGGTCGCTGGGCGCTCGAACAGGCCTGCCGTGACGCCCTCGGCTGGCCTGAGGATCTGACCGTCGCCGTCAACGTCTCGCCGCTTCAGTTCCAGCGCGGCGACATCATCGGCGCGATCCGGGACGTGCTGGTGCTCACCGGCCTGCCGGCCGAGCGGCTGCACATCGAGATCACCGAATCGACCTTCCTCAACCCCTCGCAGGACCTGTCCGAGCGCCTCTTGGCGCTGAAGCAGCTCGGCGTGTCGGTCGCGCTCGACGATTTCGGCACCGGTTACTCCTCCTTCGGCTATCTCGCCCGTTTTCCGCTCGACAAGATCAAGGTCGACCAGATGTTCGTGCGCACCCTCACCGAGAGCTCGGCGAGCCAGGCGATCGTGCGTTCGGTGCGCGCGCTCTGCCAGGGGCTCGGCATCACCATGATCTGCGAGGGCGTGGAGACGGAAGCGGAAATGACGTTCCTGAGAGAGATCGGCTGCGAGCAGGGTCAGGGCTATCTCTTCGGCAAGCCGCAATCCTGCGAAGACCTGATCCGGCTTGCCGCCCGCAACAGCGAAGATGCGGGCGCCTCGGCTGCGGTCGCCTGAGCAGCCGGGACGTTTCCCGTCCGCCGGATGCGGACGGTTTGCGGCCGGCTCGGCTCCTCAGGGCTTGGAGGCCTGCCAGCTGCCGCTGCCACCGCCCCATTTGTTCCTGCCCGACCACTGGCCGGACCCCGACTGCCCGTCGACGCGGCCACTCACCGTACCGTTGAACGGATAGGGCTTGACCTCGTTCAGAACCCTGCCCTGCAGCACGCCCGTCGTCGGCGCGCTGAAGGAACCGTCGCCGCTCATCGTGCCGGAAAAGCGGGCGGTGAAGCCGTCGCCCTCGAAGGTCCCCGAAATCGAACCCGAAACCGATGCGCCGGAAACCACCAGCGTCATCGAGCCGGAGGCCTGTCCCGAGATGCGGCCGCTATACGTTCCCGACAGATCCCCCGCCGGCTGCTGCGGCTCGATGGTAAGCCCGGCGTGCTTGGCGACCATGACGCGGTACTCCTGGAAGCTCTTCAGCTGATCCTGATATTGCTTGGAGTTGACGCCGTGCACCAGGCCGGTCGACAGCAGCCCTGCCATAGCCTTGATGTGGATGGCATTGTGCGGGTCGAGAACGCCATCCTTGTTCAGCCTGTCGCGGATCAGCGCGGTGAAGCGTTCGAGATTGTAGGGGTGCTTCGAATACCAGTCGCGACCATATTTGCCGTAAGCGGCCGAATCGAGCGCCTCCATCATCACATTGGCCTCGGCCTGCGCATCGGCACGAGCCTTCTCGACCACTGCCGCATCCTGCTCCTTCTTCGTACGGGCGGCGAAGGTCTGGAGAATGTCGTCGATCACCTCGCCGTCGCTGGTTGCCGTCAGCCGGTCGCGGACCGCGTCGCTCGGTTCGGCGGTGGCCTGGGAGATGTCGTCGGCCCGCTGATCGGCAAGCTCGATCTTGCGGTCGCGGATGACCGAGGAGTAGAGCGGCAGCGTTTCCAGCCGCTCGCGAATGGCCTCGCGCGTCTGTGCATCGCCCTTGGCATATTCCTGGTAGAGCTCCTCGATCGTGCCGTCGACGAACTTGCCCTTGGTGTAGGACACGACGCCCGCCGCCGTCTCGACCGCGGTGAAGGCGGCCGCCGCGGGCGTCGCCGCGATGAAAGCGCGCCCGAGATATTCATAGGCCGCCTGCGGATCGCCGCCGGCCGCCTTGCCGAGCACCTCGGCGGCCTCATTGACCTTGTCGATATTGCCGAGGGCGCCCGCCATCTGCTTTTTCAGGGCCGGGTCCTTGATGCCATTGGCAAGCGTCTGCCCGAGCGCGACCGCAACCTGTTCGGTGGCGGCCTTGGCCTTCTTCGGATCGCCGCTGGTCAAAGCGTCGGCGGCGTTTTCGGCGAACTTGTTGATCTCGTTGGCGGAGAGCGCCACCGTGCCGAGCTGGCGTACCAGCGCCTTGTCTGCCCCGGATTTGTAGAGCTTCTTGTAGAGCGCCACGATCGCCGCCTGCGACTGCGACTTGATCAGTTCCTTGGCCTTTTCGTCGGCATAGCCGATCGCCGCCTTTTTGGCATCCTCCTGCCAGGTGGTCGGCGCCTGGGCGAAGACCGCCGCGGGCAGAAGCGCGAGTGTGCCGGCAAGGATCACGGACAGCAGATCGAAGGGTCGCAGGGCACTCATTGGGGGGCTACCTCCAGGTCGCTCAGATCGATATCGGCAAAGGGATCGGCTTCGCCAGCCGGATCGGTCGCCGGCTCCTCCGTCCCTTCGGGCCGAGGCAGTACCTCATCGAGGCTGGCGAGGACCATCTCGAACAGCGGCAGCCCGTCGGCGAGCGGTTCGCCGAAGGCGCGATAGGCGAGCGTGAGCCGGGCGCCGCCGCCGCGCGGTTCGTCGAAGAAGATCTGGCGCCCGCGCATGCGCCCCTCGGCGAGTTCGAGAACCGTGGCAGGTTTGCCCATCACCACGGTGTAATCGAGGGAGGTGACCTCCTTGCTCGGCATCGGCTTGTCCTTCGGCCAGAAGGACAGGGTGATCTCGGCGCCGTCGTCGGGTCGCTTCAGCACCGCACCGTTGGCAATGGCCTCGTCGGGCGACACCGTCCAGCCGTCCGGCACGATGATCGAGGCGCGACCAGCCCAGGCGCGGCGGTCCGCCTCCTCGCCGGCTGCATCGGCGCTCGACGCGCCGTCGGAGAATGTCCCATCGGAAACGCCCTCGACCACAACAGCCTCGTTATCAGTCGTGGGCGGTGCGGCGTCCTGCACCTCCGCCCTCGGCTGACCGATCGTCACGCTTTGCAGGATGCGGTCGAAATCCGCGTCGCCGCCGCCCAGACGGACGCCGCCGGTCACCTCGAACAGGAAGTGCAGCCGTTTCTTGTCGGCACGCCCCTCGTCGAGCGTGACGCTCAGCGTTTCGACGCCTTCGAAGCGCGAATGGACCCAGAGCGCCGGCTCTCCCGCCACCGTCACCTTGCGATGGGAGACGATGTCGGAACTGCCGAGCAGCGGCTCGTCGGGGAACCACCACCAGACCATCAGGCTGCGCCGACCGTCCGGCGCCTTGAGAACCAGCGTGTCGCCTTCGACCGATGCCGTCCAGTCGGACGGCGCCTTCAGCGCAGAGCCTTCGAAGGCATGGGGCGTCCAGCCCTCCTCCGACACCGCGGATGCAGCATCCGCCTGGCGACCGGTCGACGGCGTAGCTGCCCCGTCACCGCCGGTGCGATCGGTCGGAGCCGCATCTTCGGGAAGCACCTGCGGCTCGCCGTCTGCGGCTTCGTCGCCGGTGCGCAGCGAATCGGCCATGCGCGCCGCCATCGGGTCGAGTTTGGGTTTGAGGCTCTTCGGATAGCTGATCTCGAACGTGTGGATCACGCCGCCGCCGTCCCCGAGCATCACCTTGCGCAGGAAGAAGTCTCCGCCACGGTAGCCGGCATGCTGGAACCAGGTCTCGCCCCGCCGCTTCTGCGTGATCCTGGTGTCGTCGCCGGCACCGGCCAGATCCTCCGCAATCAGTTCATCGAGCGAACTGTCGAAGACATTGTGGCCGCCAAAGACGAGGAAGCGGGCCTTGCCGTCGCGCGATTCGAAAGTGCGTCCGTCGTCGTTTTCCGGCGGCGGCAACATGCGAAACAACGATGCGGGATAGTCGATCCGCGTGCCGAACCGATCGTTGCGATAGGTGATCCAGTTGCTGACGGCCGGGCCGGCTCCCTGATCGGCGGCGTCAACCGCAGACGAATCCTGGCCGTCGCCATCGACCGCATCGACGGACGGGACATCGGCATCGGGTGGCGCAAGGTCTGACGGTCCGGCCATATCCTGGGACGGATCGAGCGGTGGTGGCGGCTCATTGCCGCTATCGAGCGGCGGCGGCACATTGCCGGGGTCCAAGGAGACGTCACCTGGCGGGCCAAGGTCCGGCGGCGGGACATCGCCGGGATCGAGCGGTGGCGGCGGTGCGTCATAGCCTCCGGGCGCCGAACCGCCCAGGATGTAGGAGCCGTAGGCCCAGCCACGCGTACCGTCCTCAAGCTCGACCAGCAGCCATTTGCCGTTGCGTCTCAGCACCGTGACGAAGGTCCCCGGCCCCATCGGCAGGATCATCGCATAGCCGGAGCCGGGACCGGTGCGCAGCGCGAGGAAATTGTCGCCTGCCGGATCGAGGCCACCGACATAATCGGCCCGAACCGGCGCCGCCGCGAGTGTCAACCAGAGGGCGCCACTCAGCCAGAGTTTCCGATGAAGATCCACGCACAGCCTCCCCACCCGCCGATGCCCCGCCGCTTGCATCGACCGATGCGTTGCGGGACCAGCAGTCCAACCCAAGTCTCTTCAGGGAAATTATGCGCCATCACGGTCAAAGCCGGTTGACACAAGTCAACTGCGCCCGCGACGCATCGATCCCGGCTCAGATTTTCGCCGGGATCGGTGTCATCGGTTCGGACAGATCAGGCTTCGAGGCCTTTGAGCACATTGGCAACGTTGAGGCCGATTTCCGGCACGCCATAGCCGCCTTCCATGACGGTCAGAACCGGCAGGCCGGCGGAGGCCACCATTTCGCCCATGCGGATATAGTCGGGGGTCTTCAGCTTGAAGAAGCTGATCGGGTCCTGCTCAAAGGTGTCGACGCCCAGCGAGAGCACGATCGCTTCGGCGCCATAGTCCTTGATGCGCTTCAGCGAATCGGCCAGGGCGGCCGACCAGATCTCCCAGGGCGTGCCGGCCGGCATCGGGTAGTTGGCGTTCAACCCCTCGCCTTCGCCCTCGCCGGTCTCGTCGGCATAGCCGAGGAAATAGGGGAAGGCGTCGGACGGATCGCCGTGCAGCGAGGCGAAGAAGATGTCGCCGCGTTGATAGGTGATGTCCTGCGTACCATTGCCGTGGTGGAAGTCGACGTCAAGGATCGCGACCCTCTTCGCCCCATGATCGAGCAGGCGCTGGGCGGCGACCGCGGCATTGTTGATGAAGCAATAGCCGCCGAACAGGTCGATGCCGGCATGGTGCCCCGGCGGGCGGCACAGCGAGAAGGCCAGCCGATTGCCGGCATTCAGCCAGTCGGCGCCCGAAAGCGCCACGTCCATCGAGGCGATCGCCGCCTCATAGGTGCCGCCGGAGATCGCCGTCTCGACCGAATTGGCATAATAACCGACGGCGCCGTCGATATTGTTGGGCGCACGATTGCGGCTGCGGCGATAGGCAAAGGCGGTGGGAATGGCCTCGCCAGGGAAGCCTTGCGCGCTCCAGCGCTCCCAGCAGGTGCGCAGGAATTCGAGATAGTCGGCACTGTGGACCTTGAGTGCGGTGTCGAGCCCGTGCGCCTCGGGCGCGACGACATCGGTGAAGCCCGCCTGCTTCACGGCTTCCAGGATCCATTCGGCCCGGAACGGTCCCTCGAACGGCTTGACCAGAATGCCGCCATGCAGCTCGGTCTTGGCGTCGCGGAGCTTGTGCTTTTCGGAATAGATAACGCGCATCTTGTCTGGGTTCCCCTTGTTCTTACAGGCGGAACCTAGCGCCAAGGCCGCGGCCTCGGCAAGACGGCGAACGGGAGATTTCCGGTCGGATGACCAAATTTTTCATCCGACCGGGAACGGCTTACTGTACGAGGTTGATCTGTTCGGTCTGGCCGCCGGTGCAGGTGTAGCAGCAGTCCGAGCAGCTCTCTTCATTGTCCGGACCGGTGCCCCAGTAGCTGCCCTGATCGCCCGAGATCCAGGCGCCATAGCAGATCTGTTCGCCCTCGTTGCACGACAGCGGGATCTCCTTGGTCTCGCCGTCATCGAGATAATAGACCTGGTTGTTGCCCGGCCAGACATGGTTGCGGTCCTGGCTGTAGAGCTCGACTTCGACCGCATTCGGATGCTCGTTGCGCATCACGAAGGTGACGTCGGCGGCAAACGCCGGCAAGGCGGAGGCGGCAAGGGTTCCGGCGAGAAGCACAAGAGCAGCGCCGCGACGCATGCCGCTGGAAAGCCCGGTAGAAAGCAAAGACATGGAAAATCCCCCAGTTCGTAAGACCCAAAGCAACGGGCCGTGCCATTGCTAACACGACGACCGGTGCGAGCGGGAGGGGGCCGGCGCTCGCCGACTGACGTTTTTTGGGCCCGCTTCAGCGGGCGATCGGAGCGATCTGCTTGTAGAAGATCGTGGTGTCACAGTAGTGGCCGTCGGGGAACAGCGCATAGTTCGGGATCACGCCGGACCGGATCCAGCCGAGGCGCTCATAGATGGCCTCCGCCGGCTCGCCGGTTGCCGTATCGAGCACCAGAAGCGTGCGTCCCGCCTTGGCCGCAGCCGCCTCCACCGCCTCCATCAGCCGCCGCGACAGGCCGAGCCCGCGCGCCCGCCGATGCACCAGCAGTTTCATCAGGTCGCCCCGGTGCGGCTGGTTGGGCTTGGTCGCAAAGCCCACCTGAACCGTACCGACCACACACCCCTCCTCGTCCTCGGCAACCGCCAGCAGGACCTCGCCGCGTCCGACGGCCGCCGCCACGCCCTGCCAGAAGGGCACGGCATCCTCAGGCCGGTAAGGCGACATGAAACCGAGCGAAGCGCCGCCTTCGACGCAGTCGGCCAGGACTTCGCAGAGATCAGGAAGGACCGTCAGCGTTTCGCGTTCGTCAAGGAGGCGGATGGTGGGCATGGCATCTCCGGGTGGCTTGGTTCGGCAGGGCTGGGCAGCAGGCCTGGGTCAGCGGTGGCCGAGATCGATGATCACGGCATAACGGGCAGGTTTGTCGGTCGGGTTGGCAAAGCCGTGCACGTCGCCGACATTCATGAACAGGCAATCGCCGGCGCTGAGGCGGTGGACGGTCTCGCCGACCGTCAGCTCCATTTCGCCTTCGAACAGCCAGACATGCTGGGTCTGGTTGCGGCTGGCCGTCTGGCCGGGAAAGCGCACCACGGCGCCGGGGGGAAACTCGACCTCGACCACATCGACGCGCGCGCCGAGCCCGCTCGGCGAGACGACCCGCCTCAGATAGCCGCTTTCCGGATCGCGCCAGACCGGCTGGTCGGCGCGCCGGCTGAGCGGCGAAACCCCGGCCTCACCGCTGGCAAAGAAGACCGACAGCGACACGCCGAGCGCCGAGCAGAGCCGCGCGAGCAGGGCGGCCGTCGGGCTCGCCTCGCCGCGCTCGACGCGCGAGATCATGGCCCGGCTGACACCGGAGAGCTCGGCCAGCGCGTCCAGCGTCAGTCCCCGTTCGGCCCGCAGGGTCTTCAGGCGCACCGCTACCCTGACTTCGAATTGTTCGTCGGCTAATTCCATTATAGGAGAATGCAATTCTTGGATCGTGGAGTCAAGGCAGCGCATCCCCGCGTGGGCTGAGGCCGGCCCGAGTCTCCGCCTTGCTCTCAGACGAGAAACCCGCAGCATGTCGCACGCGCGCTATCGCAAATCATTGCCTTCGGTTAGAAACGACGGTCACGGCCGCCCCGAGCGGCTCCGCTTGTCCCAGCCCGCCCTGGCGCCACTCTGGCGCCGCCATTTCCAGGATGACCCGATGACAGTAGAGGACGCCCGGACCAATTCGCCGCTTTCCGTCGCCAGCATCGTCGTGTCGATGACGGCGGTGGCGCTCGGCAACGGGGTGATGTCGGCCTATGTGCCCTTCGTGCTTGCGCGTTCCGAAAGCGCCTCCTGGGCCGCCGGCGCGGCGGTGACGGCGGTCGCCTTCGGCGGACTGCTCGGCTGCGTCGTCGCCGGCCCGCTCATCCGCCGGGTCGGCCATGCGCGGCTGTTTGCCGCCTCCATGGCGCTGGTCATCCTCGGCGCCCTTTTGATCGCACTCGGCGTCAACCCGATCCTGTGGATCCTCGGGCGACTGCTCTACGGCGCGGCGGGCAACACCAATTTCATCATCGCCCAGAGCTGGCTCAACCATGCAGCCTCGAACGAATGGCGCGGCAAGGCCATGTCCTTCTTCTACATGGCCTATGTCATCGGGCTCGGCACCGGCGCCTATGCCTTCGGCCAGATGCCGGCCGAAGGCAATCTCGCACCGCTGGTGACCATCTTCTTCACCGCGCTCGCCATCCTGCCGATCAGCCTCACCCGCCTGCCGACCCCGCCGGCGCCCGCCAATGTCAGCGTCGACATCCGCATGACCTGGCGCAATTCGCCCGTCGGCTTCATCGGCGTGCTGGCCTCCGGCGGACTGTCGATGATGGTGCAGGGCTTCACCCCGATCTATGCCGCCAGCAATCAGGTGTCGCAGGGCGATGTCGCGCTTCTGATGTTCGTCATGCAGCTCGGCATGCTGTTCATCCAGTATCCGCTCGGCGCGCTCTCCGACCGCATGGACCGCCGCTTGGTCCTGGTCTTCACCTGCGGGCTGATCGCCGTCATGGCCGTGGTCGCGCTCTTTGCCTCCTTCAGTCACATGCTGCTGCTGATGATCGTCTTTGCCATCTGGGCGGGCGCCGTCGAAACCGTCTATTCAATCGCCAATGCCCATGCCAACGACCGCACCCGGCCGGAGGATTTCGTGCCTCTCGCCTCCACCATGCTGGTCGCCTGGTCGGCCTCCGCAACGATCGTTCCGCTGTTCGTCACGCTGGTGACGCCGGCGCTCGGACCGAAGACCTTCATCTATGCCGCCATGGCGGTCGCGGTCGCCTATGGCGCCTTCGTGATCCTGAGGCTGATGGGCCGCAAACCGGCACCGCCGGTCAAGCGCGACGGCTTCGAGATGCTGAGCGCGCAGGTGCCCAACGCCACCGTCATCACCGAGCCGGAGGACGGACGCAGCAGCGGGGCGGCCTGAGCAAGGCAAAAGGCGGCAAAACCTGCCGTCAGGGTGAACAAATCCCTTTCTTTCCGCTTTGCGGGCTCAACCGCCGCTGCTATATGCGCAAGCCATGAGCACAGAGAACCGCACTCCCCTCGACCATATCCGCAATTTCTCGATCGTCGCGCATATCGACCACGGCAAGTCGACGCTCGCCGACCGCCTGATCCAGACCTGCGGCGGCCTTGCCGAACGCGAAATGTCGGAACAGGTGCTCGACTCGATGGACATCGAGCGGGAACGCGGCATCACCATCAAGGCCCAGACGGTGCGCCTGCACTACAAGGCCAATGACGGCGAAACCTATGTGCTGAACCTGATCGACACGCCCGGCCACGTCGACTTCGCCTATGAAGTGTCGCGCTCGCTCTCGGCCTGCGAAGGCTCGCTGCTCGTCGTCGACGCCTCGCAAGGGGTCGAGGCGCAGACCCTCGCCAACGTCTACCAGGCGATCGACAACAACCACGAGATCGTCACCGTTCTCAACAAGATCGACCTGCCGGCGGCGGAACCCGATCGCATCAAGGAACAGATCGAGGAAGTGATCGGCATCGACGCCTCGGAAGCCGTGCTGATCTCGGCCAAGACCGGTCTCGGCATTCCCGACGTGCTGGAAGCCATCGTCCACAAGCTGCCGGCACCGAAGAGCCCGGGCGGCGAGAAGGCCCCCTTGAAGGCGCTGCTCGTCGACAGCTGGTACGACACCTATCTCGGCGTCATGGTTCTGGTGCGCGTCATCGACGGCGTGCTCTCCAAGGGCCAGACTATCCGCATGATGGGCACCGACGCCAAGTACCAGGTCGAACGCGTCGGCATCCTGACGCCGAAGATGGTGGCCGTCGACAGCCTCGGCCCGGGCGAGATCGGCTTCTTCACCGGCTCGATCAAGGAAGTGGCCGACACCCGCGTCGGCGATACCATCACCGAAGACAAGCGCCCGACCGCCGAGGCCCTTCCGGGCTTCAAGCCGGCACAGCCGGTGGTGTTCTGCGGCCTCTTCCCAGTCGATGCGGCCGACTTCGAGGACCTGCGCGCCGCCATGGGCAAGCTGCGTCTCAACGACGCCTCGTTCTCCTTCGAAATGGAATCGTCCGCTGCCCTCGGCTTCGGCTTCCGCTGCGGCTTCCTCGGCCTGCTGCACCTCGAAATCATCCAGGAGCGCCTGGAACGCGAATTCGACCTCGACCTGATCGCTACGGCCCCCTCGGTCGTCTATCAGCTGACCATGACCGACGGCACCGAGCGGGAGCTGCACAATCCGGCCGACATGCCCGACGTGGTCAAGATCGCCGAAATCCGCGAGCCGTGGATCAAGGCGACGATCCTCACCCCGGACGACTATCTCGGCGGCATTCTGAAGCTCTGCCAGGACCGCCGCGGCATCCAGACCGAACTCACCTATGTCGGCAAGCGCGCCATGCTGACCTATGAGCTGCCGCTCAACGAAGTGGTGTTCGATTTCTACGACCGCCTGAAGTCGATCTCCAAGGGCTATGCCTCGTTCGACTACCACCTGAACGGCTATCAGGAAGGCAATCTCGTCAAGATGTCGATCCTGGTCAATGGCGAGCCGGTCGATGCGCTCTCCATGCTGGTCCACCGCTCGGCGGCGGAAAAGCGCGGCCGCGACATGTGCGAGAAGCTGAAGGACCTGATCCCGAAGCACATGTTCAAGATCCCGATCCAGGCCGCCATCGGCGGCAACGTGATCGCCCGCGAAACCATCTCGGCACTGCGCAAGGACGTGACCGCCAAGTGCTACGGCGGCGACGCATCGCGCAAGCGCAAGCTCCTCGACAAGCAGAAGGCCGGCAAGAAGCGCATGCGCCAGTTCGGCAAGGTCGAGATCCCGCAGGAAGCCTTCA